>DASUVP010000159.1:0-9199 GCA_036378895.1 Sphingomicrobium sp. | reverse complement strand
AGAAAGGGTCAGGACATCGGAGGGCATCGCAATTCTAAACCTCACACAACCGAAACATTCACAGATGGGCAACTTCGCTGGGGATAAATTCCGAATATTCGTTGCGCCGCTTTTCCGGCGCTTGGTAAATCACCCCGGGGTTCGGGGAGAGGGTTATGGGTAGACGGGTCAAGGATTTCATCGAGATCAGCGAGTACACCTCGCTCGATCAGCTCATCAACACGCTGACTGCCGTCAGGGACAATCTTCCGGAAGACGCGGAGCCCGAGCTGCGCATGAAGGGCGACGACGTGTTCGGACGCCGGCTGTCGATTAGCTATTTCCGCGAACTGACCGCCGAAGAAGCGACTCTGGACGCGCGCTACAACGGTTCCGATCTGCCCGCGTCGGACCCGGAAATTGAAGAGCTTCGCGGCAAGCTCGACAAGGTCGCATTCGAGCGCGAGGACCAGGTCGCGAAGCGGCGCATTCGCCGGGTCGCCTAGCCTACCATTCCGCAAAGCTGCCGTCCGCCTGGCGCCAGATGGGGTTGCGCCACGCATGTGGTTCCTTGTGCGCCTCGCGGACGACGTCTTCGTCAATATCCACGCCCAGGCCCGGGCCCGTGGGAATCGACAGGAAGCCGTCCTGCGGCGTCAGCTCCTCCTTCTGCTTGCAGTAGGTGAAGAGGTCGGCTCCGACATTGTAGTGGATGCCGAGGCTCATCTCCTGGATTGCCACATTGGGGGCACATGCTGCGACTTGCAGGCAAGCGGCGAGCGCCAGCGGCCCGAGCGGGCAATGCGGTGCGACCGCCACGTCATAAGCTTCGGCCATGGCCGCGATCTTGCGGCACTCGAGGATACCGCCTGCGTGGCTGAGGTCGGGCTGGATGATGTCCACCGCGCCGTTTTCGAAGAAGGGCTTGAAGTCCCAGCGTGAATAGAGCCGCTCGCCGAGAGCGATCGGAGTGCTGACAAGGCTTGCGATCTGCGCCAGCCCTTCCGGATTCTCCGACAGGATCGGCTCTTCGATGAACAGCAGGCCGAGGGGCTCCAGAGCCTTGGCCAGCTGCTTCGCGAGCGGACGGTGGACACGCCCGTGGAAGTCGAGCCCGACGTCCATCCCCGCCGCCTGCGCGGCTTCGACGCGCGCGACGACTTCGTCAAAAATCTTCGGCGTCCCGATCCAGCCGAGCTCGGCGGTGGCGTTCATCTTGACGGCGGAAAAGCCCTGCTGCTTCCGCGCTTTCGCCGCATCGGCGATCTCGTTCGGGCGGTCGCCGCCGATCCAGGCATAGGCGCGAACCTTGTCGCGCACCCGGCCGCCGAGCATCTCCCAGGCAGGAAGACCGAGCGCCCGGCCCTTGAGGTCCCACAGAGCCTGCTCGAGCCCGGCCAGCGCCGACATCAGCACCGGCCCGCCGCGATAGAAACCGCCGCGATAGCCGATCTGCCAGATGTCCTCGATGCGAAACGGGTCGTGGCCGACAAAGCGATCGCGGAGCGCCGCGAAGGCGCCGTCCACCGCCTCGGCGTGACCCTCGAGGCTCGCCTCGCCCCAGCCGACCGCGCCCTCGTCCGCCTCGACACGGACGAACAGCCAGCGCGGCGGGACGTAGAACGTCTCTATCTTGCCGATCTTCATGCGTAGTCCGCCGATTGCTCGCGAGCGCCCGGATCGACCTGCTCCCTCTCCAGCCGCTGGCGCGCTTCCTCCTCCTGCTCGCGCTGATGCGCCAGGTGGTAATGCGACGGCGGAACGATCGGAACGACGAGGCAGAGGCTGGAAGCCGGAAGCACCTCGCGCCAGTCGCGGATCAGGCGCTTGTAGGCGCGGCCGACGTTGCGGATGTTGCGGTCGAGATCATAGAGGCCGAGCGCGTTGACGTTGCCGTTCTGCTCGCGAAGCGCCGTGTCCCAGTCGACCTGGTCAGTCAGCGAATACCAGGTGAAGCCAACGGTCGGAATGCCGACGTTGCGCAGCCTCAGGACATTTGCCCATTCCTTCCACAGCCAGTGCACGGCCTCGTCGCCGACCGGGCCTTCGACGAGGTTGGTCTCGGTGTGCATGATCGGAAGGCGGTAGCGGTTGTAATATTGTCGCGTGATCTCGGTGTAGCCGAACACCTCGCCCGAAGCGGTCGTGTGTCCGTTCTCGAACACGCGATGCTCGTTGGTCCGGTAATAATCGTTGCCGAGGATGCAGTGCTGCTTCAGCCGGTTGTGAAGGAAGAAGTGATACTCGTCCTTCGTCATCCCGTTTTCCATCAGATATTCGTACATCTCGCTGTCGACGCGGCGGCCGTAATTGAGGTCGAGGCTGAGGAAGCGGCGGGAGTTCAGCACCTCCGCCTGATGAATGGCGGCGGGTGAATCTGCGTGGAAATATTCCGACGATTCCGACTGGATGAAGATGGCGTCGGCGCGGTGCTTCAGGATTTCGAGCATCGCGAGCACATTGGCCTTTACGATGTGCTTCAGCGCCGTGACGAACCCCTTGTCCGTCTTCAGCTGCTCGTTCCACCAGCCGTACTTGGCGGAGAACATCGCGCAGATGAACATCTCGTTGACCGGCGTGTAGAGCTGCACCCAGGGGAAGCGCTCGGCGAATGCCGCGGCGTAGTGGGCGAACAGCTGCGGGAAGTCCGGGTTCTGGAAATTGCCGATCCAGTCGGGGACACCGAAATGGCAGAGGTCGACGATCGGGGTGATGTCGCGTTTCTTCAGCTCGGCGAATGTAATGTCGGCGAAGTCCCAGTCGAACTTGCCGGGCCCGAGGTAAGTCTTGTGGATCGGCGGGCCGTAGCGAAGATAGCTGATCCCCATCTCCTGGACGCAGTCGAAGTCCTCGAGCCACCGTTCATAGTGGCCGGACGCCTCCATCTGGTCGACGCGCGTCTTGCCGTTGTTGATCGTCGGGATGCTGTTCTCGATCCCGGTCGCGAACATGAAGTTTGCGATGATCCAATCTCCCTTGGACGCCGCTGTCGCCCCTGACGTGCGATTCGCCGCACCCGCGCCCCGATAGCCTCGTTGAACGAGAATAAAACCGTGGAGCCTTGTCGCGTTCCCACGGTTTTCGCTCACGGAAGGGACGCATGCGCCGGGCAGAAAGTTTCATCGCCGCAGATTGGGGCACCACGAACCGTCGCGCTTACTTGCTCGACGCGGAGGGCAGATGCCTCGACGAGTTCGAGGACGACCAAGGCATATTGTCGATTAAGGGCGGCTTTGCGGACTCGGTCACGGAGATTCGCGAGCGCCTCGGCGACCGCTTTCTCCTGCTCGCCGGAATGGTCGGGTCGAACCGCGGATGGGTCGAAGCTCCCTACGTCCGCTGTCCCGCCGCTATCGGCGATCTCGCTGCGAATCTGGTCTGGCCGGAGGAAGACCGGACCGCGATCGTGCCCGGAGTCTCGTTCGTCGATCCCGACGAGGCAGACGTCATGCGCGGCGAGGAGGTTCAGCTGCTCGGCGCTTTCGCCGCCGGAATGATCCCGGCGCACGCGCTCGTCTGCCACCCGGGGACGCACAACAAATGGGCGCGGCTCGACGATGGACGGATCACGCGTTTCCGTACCGTGATGACCGGCGAGATCTTCAACCTGCTCCGCGAGCGCAGCATCCTAGCCGATTTGTTGGCGGGAGAGGCGGAGGCGGACGACGCCTTTTCTGCGGGCGTTCGCCGCGGGCTCAAGGACGAGTGCCTGACCGCCGAGCTGTTCAAGGTTCGCGCCCGGGTGCTGCTCGGCCAGGCCGATGCCGGGGACGCACCGTCCTACGGTAGCGGCCTGCTGATCGGAACCGACGTGCGCGCCGGCTTGCGCGAGGGCGACGACCGCGAGGTCTATGTCATGGGCCGCCCCGAGTTGACCGGCCTTTATTCGGCCGCGCTGCGGATTGCCGGCAGGGAATGCCGCGAAGTCGACGGCGAGGAGGCCTTCCTCGCGGGCGCACGCAAGATAGTGGAGTTGATGGAATGAGCGCTGCCGAGGATTTCCGCCGCTATTTCGCCGAATGCCCCCTGATCGCGATAATCCGCGGCGTCACGCCCGACGATGCGGAGGCGACGGCCAAAGCGATCTTCGAGGGCGGAATCCGAATCATCGAGGTGCCGCTGAACTCCCCGCAGCCGTTCGACAGCATCCAAATCATCGCCCGGACGCTCGGCGACCGCGCGCTGATCGGGGCTGGCACGGTCCTCGACACCGATGACGTTCGGCGCGTGCAACACGTCGGCGGCCGGTTGATCGTCGCTCCGAACATGAACGAGGACGTCATCCGCATGGCGGTCGACGCCGGCATGGTCTCCTCGCCCGGAGTGTTCACGCCCACCGAAGCCTTCGCGGCGATCGAAGCCGGCGCCCATGCCTTGAAGCTGTTCCCGGCCGAGGCCGCCTCGCCGGCTGTCGTGAAGGCTCAGAAGGCGGTGCTGCCCAAGGACATCCCACTGATCGCCGTCGGCGGAGTGCGGGTCGACAACGTGCGCGAATGGCTGGACGCGGACGCTGACGGGTTCGGGCTCGGGTCGGGCCTCTACAAGCCGGGACAAGACCCCGGCGAAACGTTGGAGAAGGCGCGCGCCTTCGTCGCGGCGGTGAAGCGCTGATGCGGCCGATCCGCATCGCCATCATCGGCTACGGCAAGATCGCCGCCGACCAGCACGTCCCGTCGATCGAGGCGAACGAGCGGCTGGAGTTGGTCGCGACGTCGAGCCGCTCCGGCCAGGGCGTCGAGCCGGTCTATTCCGACTGGCGCGAGCTGCTCGACAAGGTCGAAGGACTCGAAGCCGTTGCGATCACCACGCCGCCCTCGGTCCGCTACGAGATCGCTCGCGAATGCATCGCGAAAGGGCTTCACGTCCTGCTCGAAAAGCCGCCGGCGGCGACCCTGAGCGAGGTAGCCGAGCTCGCCTGCCTTGCGGAAGCCGCTCAGGTCACTCTGTTCGCGACCTGGCACGCGCGGCACAATCCGGCGGTCGTGGCGGCGGCCCAGGCACTTGCGGGAAAGCGCATCGCCGGCATGCGGATCGTCTGGCACGAGGACGTCCACAAATGGCATCCGGGTCAGCGCTGGATCTGGGAGCCGGGTGGCTTCGGAGTGTTCGACCCCGGCATCAACGCCTTGTCGATCGCGACTGCAATCTTCCCCGGACCTTTGTTCGTCCGTTCGGGGGAGCTGAGCTTTCCCAAGAATGCGCAGACGCCGATCGCCGCCGAAATGAGCTTCGCGAGCGACGTTGCGGATGGAGAGCTGAGCTGCAGCTTTGACTGGCGCCGGTCGGAAGGTGAGGAATGGACGATCGACGTCCGCACCACCGACGGCCGGAGCGTCCTCCTGGCGGATGGCGGAGCCCGGCTGG
Organism: Sphingomicrobium sp.; assembly: GCA_036378895.1. GTDB lineage: Bacteria > Pseudomonadota > Alphaproteobacteria > Sphingomonadales > Sphingomonadaceae > Sphingomicrobium. The sequence continues at coordinate 3,856 of DASUVP010000159.1, read as the reverse complement.
CCATCGACGGCCAGAGCCAGGACCTCGGAGGCCCCGGCGAATATCCCGACATTTATCGCCAGTTCGTGGACCTAATCGACCAGCGAGGGAGTTCGGTGGACGTCCGGCCGCTGCAGCTGGTTGCCGACTGCCTCCTGGCCTCCAGCCGCCGGATCGTGGAGCCCGTGGCTATGTGACTATGTCTGTTTGGTTAACCCCTGTTAAATTCCATCTCGCGGGCGTAATGACCCGGCCGGCGGCCCGTGCCGTCGAGGGGGTTTAGTTGCGTATGTCAGATATCACGACCGAGCTTGATCGGCTCGATGAAGCCTTTGCGGGCAATTTACTGCTCGCAACCTTTACCGGGGACGTTCGCGGGCTGTTCGAGCCCTATGGGGAGATCGTCGACTTTACGGTCGGCGAGCGGGTCCAGACCCGCGGTCAGGACGTCGAATGGACTTACTTCCCGTTCGGGACGACCATGATCTCTGTGGTCGTCGAGTTGGTCGACGGCCGTTCCGTGCAAGTCGCATCCATCGGGCGCGAAGGCGCGATCGGCGGCATCGTAAGCTGCGGTCACGCCCCTGCCTTTGCCGAAGCGAAGGTGATGATCGGCGGACGGACGATGCGCGTGCCGATGACGGCGCTTGAGGAAGCCAAGGGCCGGTCGAGCTTCGTCGCAAACCTGTTCTGCCGATTTTCCGATTACCTCTTGGCCGAGGTGATGCAGTCGGTCGCCTGCAACAGTTTCCACCCGATCCAGCAGCGCGCGGCCCGGTGGCTGCTGACTGCGCAGGACCGCGCCGGCGACCGCATCGAGCTGACCCAGGAGGTGCTAGCCGACCTTCTCGGCGTGCAGCGCACGACCGTGAATGCGGTCGTGGGATCGCTTCAGGACCTCGGCCTGATCTCGGCCCGGCGCGGACGGGTGATCGTCATCGACCGCGCGGGCCTCAAGCGTCACGCGTGCGAATGCTACGAGATCGTCGGGCAGCATTTCGCCGCGGTGATCGGCACGAGCGGATCGGGCGGTAGCAGCGAAACCTGCTAGCCGGCGAAGCTCCAACCGAGCGTCTGACCGGCGTGGAACGGCACAAGGTCGATGTCACCCACACCCATCCGATCCGGGACCTCGTTTTTCGCGCGCTCGAGGGTGACCTTACCCTCGTTGAGGGGGAGGCCGTAGAAGCGCGCGCCATGCTCGGAAGCGAAGGCCTCCAGCTTGTCGAGCGCGCCTTCCTCCTCGAACACCGCAGCATAGCTTTCGAGCGCGTAGGGCGCGTTGAAGATGCCCGCGCAACCGCAGCCGGATTCCTTGGCGTGGCGGGCGTGCGGGGCGCTGTCGGTGCCGAGGAAGAATTTGGGTGAGCCTGAAACCGCCGCGGCACGGACCGCAAGCCGGTGCTTTTCGCGCTTCACCACCGGCAGGCAGTAAGCGTGCGGGCGCAGGCCTCCGGCGAACAGAGCGTTGCGATTGAGATGCAGGTGCTGCGGGGTGATCGTGGCGGCGACGTTCGGAACCGCGTCGCGCACGAAATCGGCCGCTTCTGCGGTCGTGATGTGCTCAAGCACGATCTTCAGGTCGGGAAACTCGCGGATCAGGCCGCTGAGGACGCGGTCGATGAACACGGCCTCGCGGTCGAATACGTCGACGTCCGTGTCGGTGACTTCACCGTGGATGCAGAGCACCATCCCGATCCACTGCATCTGCTCGAGTACCCGGTAGATGTTGCGGACGTCGGTGACCCCGAGGGCCGAATTGGTGGTCGCGCCGGCCGGATAAAGCTTGGCCGCGGTCCACACGCCTTCCTCGAAACCGCGCTGGATCTCGTCCGGGCTGGTTCCATCCGTCAGGTAGCAGGTCATCAGCGGCTCGAACCCGGGCCCCGCCGCCTCGCGGATGCGGTCGCGATAGTCGGATGCCGCTTTGACCGTCGCAACCGGGGGCACCAGGTTGGGCATCACGATGGCCCGCCCGAACTGCCGCGCCGTGAACGGCGCCACGAGCCGCAGCATGTCGCCGTCGCGCAAATGGACGTGCCAGTCGTCGGGGCGGCGGATGGTCAGGCTTTGCATCGTCACGGCGGGCTCCCTAACTGAAGCCCATGGCCGCCACCACCCTCGCCGATCGCGCCGTCGTCCGCCTTTCCGGCGAGGACGTGCGCGGATTCCTCCAGGGCCTGGTCACCAGCGACGTTGCTGGTGAGTTGCCTGTCTGGGCGGGCCTGCTGACTCCGCAGGGCAAATGCCTGTTCGATTTCTTCGTTTGGGCAGATGGCGAGGATCTGCTGCTCGACTGCGAAGCGGATGCGGCGGACGATTTGATCAAGCGCCTCACCGTCTATCGGTTGCGCCGGCCGATCCGCATCGAGCGCGTTCCATCGCTGGCGGTGCATTGGTCGCTCAGCCTCGAAGACGGTGTCCCCGATCCTCGGCTTTACTCCCTGGGCCGGCGTTGGATTGGCCCGACATCGGGCCCGGCCGAAGGCTGGCTGGAGCATCGCCTTCGCCTCGGCGTCTGCGAGGGCCGCGCGGAGCTTGGCGACCTGCTCTGGCTCGAATGCAATGCCATCGAGCTCAATGGCGTAAGCTTCACCAAGGGCTGCTTCGTCGGCCAGGAGAATACCGCCCGGATGAACTGGCGGCAGAAGGTCAACCGGCGCCTCGTCGTGGTGGAGACGAAAGAGCGCGGCCCGCGCACTCGCGCCGTCTACGAAGACCTCGGGCTTGCCGTCGAGCATCGCCGTGTCGACGATCTGGGCGGCGCGATCATCCCGGCCTGGCTCGAAGAAGCGCTCGCTTCTCAGCAGCCGTAGCCGCGCTTCAGCTTCTTCGGGCCGACGTCGCAGTACCAGACGTCGGTTGCGCCTATCCCCCAATCGACGACGCGCCAGCGGCCTTTCGTCCTTCTCAGGACAGCTTCGGTCCTGAGGCCATCCATATTGTCGAAATGCTCGCCGAAGATGGCCCAGCCGTCGATCGGCTTCCCGCCCTTGCGTTGCGGATCGACGATGACGAACGCCCAGCCGTCCTCGATTCGAAGATGCGCGACCACGAACTCGATATTTGGGCCGAGCCTGGCCTCCACCGCGGGGCGCAATGCATCGAGCACGGCCTTGCGCTCCGTCGATGCCGGTGCCGCTACGGCCAGCGCCAGCAAAGCGGCCTGAAACGCGATCACTGCGCCGGCCCTTGATCAGGAACCTCGGAAACCCTTCGCCGGGCAAGGATGCGCCACAGGGCGATCGTGCCAATGAGCATCCAGATGATGTTGAGCACCGCCGATGGAAGCGCTCCATGCCACCAGCCGTTGACGATGAAGCCCGCCGCCCCAACCACGTTCATCGCCTGATAGACGAGCGAGTGGCCGGTCAGCCTCCCGGCAGACAGCAACAGATAGGCCAGCAGGATCAGCGATGCGCCGGCCCAGCCGACGATTTCGACCGCAATTTCCGCCGCCGTCATGCCGGCCAACTGCGCCCGTCGACCTGCTTCACCGGCACGTCGGCGAACATGCAGGGCTCGAACAGGCGGGCGTTGACGCCCATCCGCTCATGCGGCGGATCGGTCAGGGGCACCCAGTGGGTCGGAATGCCGCAATATTTGCAGCGGTGCTGGGCGATGTACGCCGGGTTGGAGTCGGCGCGGACGTAGCGGTCTGTCTCGCCCTCGATCGAAAGCTCGGCGGACGGGAAGTAGATCCCCTGGAAGCCGGTCTTGCTGCACAGGCTGCAATTGCAGTGCGTGACCTCGTCAGGCTTGCGCGGAAGCGTGATCCGCACGCGGCCGCAATGGCACGTGCCGACCAGCGCGCCCACTACGCCGCGAGCCTCCTCAGCACGTAGTGCAGGATCCCGCCCGACTTGAAATATTCGAG
>DASUVP010000158.1:0-7048 GCA_036378895.1 Sphingomicrobium sp. | reverse complement strand
CTCATCATGACCGCCCTCGGCCTGGTCGTCGCGGTTCCGGCCGTGCTCGCCTACAACTGGCTCGTCCGCCGCAACAAGTCGATCATGGAGGACCTCGCGGCCTTCACGAACGACCTGCACGGCTATCTGATGTCGGAAGGCCGCGTGAAGCCCCGCATCGGTGGCGCGCCGAAGGCTGACGCTGCCCGCACGACGGCTGCTGGCGGGACCGCTCGCACGCAGGAGCCGCTCCGCACGGGTGCGACCCAGCCGGCCGACCGCGTCTAATCCGTTCTCGGGATCCCGTGCCGGGCGGTCCGCCGCCCGGCATGGTCCCGTGACGAAAACGAACTGAAGAAGGCCAAATTCTATGGCAATGGGCGTTTCACTCGACGAAGACGAAGAAACACCGATGTCCGACATCAACGTGACGCCCCTCGTGGACGTCATGTTGGTTCTTCTGATCATCTTCCTGATCGCGGTTCCGGTCGTCTTGCAGACCGTTCCGGTCTCGCTGCCCAAGGTCCGCTACGAGGCTACGACGACCAAGCCGGAAAACGTGAACCTCTCGGTGCGCGGCGGTCCCGGTGGGGAGTGCGAGGTCTACTGGAATCTGACCAAGGTCAATTCGCAGGAGCTGCTCGACCGCGCGGTGAAGAAGCTCGAGGACACGATCAAGAACGTCGGCGGCGTAGAGAACATCACCGAAGAGAACATGCCCGAGGCGCATATCCGCGGCGACGTCAACACGCCCTACCGCTGCATTGGCGGTGCGGTGTTCACGATGCAGCGCGCAGGTTTTGCCCGCGTCGGCTTCATTTCCGAACCGCCGGCCGGCACGGTCCAGGCGCGCCCGTAGTTTAGGAGCTTATCGCCATGGCGATGCAAACCACCAGTGACAACACCAGTGGCGAGCCCATGATGGACATCAACATGACGCCGCTGATCGACGTCATGCTCGTGCTTCTCATCATGTTCATCATCACGATCCCGATCCAGACGCACGCCGTGAAGCTCGACCTTCCGGTCGATCAGACGAATTCGCCGCCGCCACCGATCGACCCTGTGAAGAACAAGGTCGTGATCACGGCGCAGGGCCAGATTCTCTGGAACGGCGGCGCGGTTAGCCCGGAGCAGCTACGCCAGTATCTCGAGCTGTCGCAGCAGATCCAGCCGATCCCCGAGCTGCACCTGCAGCCGGAGCCGGAGGCCCGCTACGAACTGGTCGACGAGGTCCTCGCGATCACCAAGCGCGCCCACGTCGAGAAGATGGGGTTCGTCGGCAACGAAGCCTATATGAACTTCTAGGGACGCTTTTCGTCCGACCTCTAGGCGGCCCTTCGGGGCCGCCTTTTTTATGCGCTCCCGCCAACCGCGCTGCTTGCAAAAGTTGGGAAGTCGTGTGATGTTGTAACATCTAGCGCAGGAGGCATGCATGGCCCTTATCGCTGCCGCTGAATCGTCCCCGATGGGCGAGATCAACATGACCCCGCTGATCGACGTGATGCTGGTACTGCTCGTGATGTTCATCATCACGATCCCGCTTCAGACCCATGCCGTGAAGCTGGATTTGCCGAAGGATTGTCCCGATTGCCCGGTTGTCGATCGCCTCAAGAACAAGGTGGTCGTTACTAATGGCGGCGCGATTCTGTGGAACGGTACGCCGATCTCGAGGGATGCGCTCACCTACAACCTCGCTGCTACTGTGCGCATGAACCCGCAGCCCGAGTTTCATCTCCAACCGGATTCCGAGGCACGGTACGAAATCGTCAGCGACGTGTTCGTCGCTGCCAAACGCGCGCGCGTCCAGAAGATGGGCTTCGTCGGGAACGAGACCTACGGCAGCTTCTAGCTTCGGAGGGCTTGAACATCGGTTCGCGGGCCGACACTAGCGGCCATGGCTACGCGCACCTTCATTCGCCCCACCGCCTTCATCGACGCTCCCTTCGGGCATGAAGGCAAGGTCGCCCGGCTTGCCGGAGGCCTGACCTTCTTCGCGGCCGTCGAGCTGCTGACGGTCGAAGGCCATCGGCGGGTTTCGGCCGAGCTGCTGCCGGTGGAAGGGCTGGAGAGCCGATTGGACGATGCGCTCGCTGCCCAATGGACGCGGCTGACCGGACCGCGTCAGCCGCTCCAGCTCGGCGACCGAACCATCCGCCTCGACCAGCCGCAGGTGATGGGCATCCTCAACGTCACTCCGGACAGCTTTTCGGACGGGGGGCGCTTCGCCGACTCTGCCAATGCCGTCGAGGCCGGCGTCCGGATGGCGGGCGAGGGGGCCGCGATCCTCGACGTCGGCGGCGAGTCCACGCGTCCCGGAGCCCAGCAGGTCTGGGCGCAGGACGAGATCGAGCGCGTCCGCCCCGTCGTGGAGCGTCTTTCGGCGAGCGGCGCAGCGGTCTCCATCGACACGCGCAAGAGCGAGGTGATGACCGCGGCCCTCGAAGCGGGCGCCCGCCTCGTGAACGACGTCTCGGCGCTGACCTTCGATCCACGCTCGGCAGAAGTCGCCGCCGCCGCCGGCGCTCCCGTCATCCTCATGCACCATCTCGGGCCGCCCGAGACGATGCAGCAGGACCCTCGCTACGACGACGTGCTGGTCGAAATCTATCTTTGGCTGGAGGAGCGCATCGCAGCCGCGGAAGCCGCCGGGATCGAGCGGTCGCGGATCCTGATCGACCCCGGCTTCGGCTTCGGGAAGACGGTCGCGCACAACCTCGAGCTGATGAACGGCCTCGCGCTCTTTCATTCGCTCGGCTGCCCACTCGTCGTCGGAGCCAGCCGCAAACGGACCATCGGCGCGCTCTCGAACGAAGCCCCGGCGGACGAACGCCTCGCGGGCAGCATTGCCTTCGCGCTCAAGGCAGTGGAGCAGGGCGTTCAGATCGTCCGGGTCCACGACGTCCCGGAGACGGTTCAGGCGCTGAGGATCTGGCGCGGCCTTCGAGACCAGGCGCTCACTCCCCGCCTTGGCTAGAGCGTGTAGCCGCCGTCGCTGACGAGGACTGTTCCGGTGACCGTCGAAGCCTGATCGGACAGCAGGAAGGCGATCTGTTCGGCGATTTCCTCGGCGGTCGCATAGCGGCCGAGCGGCGTCGCCATTGCCGCAAGCTCGGCAAAGGCCGCGTCGCGCCCGACCTCTCGCGCCCGGTCGGCGAACATCGGCACCGCGTCCCAGACCGGGGTCTCGACCCCGCCCGGAGCGATCGCGTTGACCCGGATCTTGCGGGGCGCCGCTTCCTTCGCCGCGATGCGGGCCAGCTGGATCAGCCCGGCCTTGGATGCGCCATAGGCCGCAACGCCGGGCTCGGGCTTCAGACCCGCTGCCGAGGCGACCGCAACGATCGATCCGCCGTCCCGGATCGCCCGCATGGCGGCCTGCAGCGACAGGAACCCTCCGTCGAGGTTCACCGACAATATGCGCCGCCATTCCTCGAAGCTGAGGTCGGCAATCGCTCCCGCTCCGGCGACGCCTGCGTTGATCACCGCATGGTCGATCGAGCCAAGGTCTGCGGATGCCCACAAATCCGGGTCGGCGACGTTCCCGGACAGCTTGTCCGCATCACAATCCAGCCGAAGCTCCTCCAGGCCCTTCGGATCGGCGTCGACGAGGATCAGCCGCCCGGCGCCTTCCCGCGCAAGCAGCTCGGCGGCCGCCTTGCCGATTCCGGAAGCTGCCCCGGTTATGAAGGCGGACTTGCCAGCGAAACGCATGACCCCAGCCTTATCGCGCCTTGAAGACCACGACTATCGGCCCAAGCGGTTTGGTGACGTCGCGGCGTCCGTTGGCCGGGTCCCACAGGGCGCTGACCGCTCCGTCGAAGAAAAGCGCGTTCCGGGCCTTGAGCTGGTCGCGATAGAAGCGCGCGAATTTGCCCAACGAGACGGGACCGTCGCTGATCACGAACAGCGCCTCGCCCTTCGGCCCGATGCCGACGCCGTTGCGGACGTATCGCGAAGTCCCGTCCCGGTCGAAAGCCGGGTGGAGCTTCCCGTCGATCACCAGCATGGGCCCGGACTGGGTTGCCAGACGGATGGACGCCGATGGCTTCCATTTCTCGCTCGTCAGGACCTCCGCGCGCCCATCCTTGTGAACCTGGAAAACGCCGTTGGGCATCAGATGAAAGTTGCCGCCGCCCTTGCGCCGGTTGATCGCGCGCTTTTGCTTCCCTTCGACGATTGCCAGCCCGATCGGGCGGCCTTCTTCGTCATACATGCCCGCGTTCATCGCGAAGGCGACGGTGGCAGCCCGGGGCCCCAAGCTTGCCTCCAGATCGGCAAGGCGGCGGATTGCGGGCTCGTCACGACCGGCGGCGACTAGCTCGATGCGCCCCTTTCCGGCGTCGCAGAGGGTGAACCGGCTCTCCTCGAACATTTGCGCCTGGCAGGGCGACGTCGGCGGGCCGGCACTGGCGTCGCCTTTGCCGCAGGCCGCCAGGATCAGGAGGAAAGGAACGAACGCCCGCACAACGCGAGGCTAACGCGTCAGGCGGCGGTGTCGATGCCGATGTCGCTGAGTTTCCGGTAGAGCGTCGAACGGCCGATGCCGAGGCGGCGGGCGACTTCCGTCATGCGGCCGCGATAATGGCCGATCGCCAGGCGGATAATGTCCGCTTCGATCTCGTCGAGCGTCCTCAAGTGCCCCTCGTTCGTGAAGAGCGTCACTCCCCCGGCTCCGCTCATCGCCGCGTCGCTCGATTGCGCGCTGATGGTCGGGGCGAAGTCGCTCTTGCGGCCCGTGAAGCGCGACTGGGTCGCAATGTGCGGGAAGTCCTCGGCCGTCAGGCCGCCGCGATCGCACTGGAGACCGGCGCGGAACAACACGCTCGCGAGCTGGCGGACGTTGCCCGGCCATCCGTAGCGCATCAGCACGGCAAGCGCGTCGTTGCCGATCGACATCGGCGGGATCAGCTCCTGCTCCGCGAAACGCTGCAGCAAATGGCGTGCAAGCGACGGGATGTCGGCGCTCCGCTCGCGAAGCGGCGGCAGGTTCACGACCGTCACGGAAATCCGCTCGCCGAGCATCTGGTTGAAGCTTTCGGGCAGCGGCGTGCTCGATGTCCCTATCAGGCGGACATCGATTGACGAGCTGCCGTTGCATCCGACCGGCCGGACTTCGCCCGTTGCGAGAACGCGATCGAGCGTTTCCTGGGTCGACTGCGGCAGTGCGGCGATCTCGTCGAGGATCAAGGTCCCCATGTCGGCTTCGAGCATCCGGCCCGATTTTTCGGAGAAAGCTCCGGGAAAGGCGCCTTTGACGTGACCGAACAACTCGCTGTCGACGACGTTTGCCGGAACCGCCTTGCAGTCGACGATCACCATCGGGCCGCGGGCGCGCAGGCTCGCGGCATGGATCGCCCGTGCGACCGTTTCCTTGCCGGTGCCGGGCTCGCCGACGATCAGGATGGGCAGCCGGTTGCGGGCGGCCTTGGCGGCGACGGCCAAAGCGGCGCGATAGTCGGGCGACGAGCCGACCAGCTGTTCCAGCGAGAGGGCGGGCGCCAGCTTTTCGGAAACGGGGATAAGCTCGCCGGCCGGCTTGCGCCGGTCGCCATTGGCAGCGAGCGCCTCGACCAGCCGTTCAGGCGCGACCGGGCTCGACAGGAAATCGGTGGCCCCGGCACGCATTGCGGCGACGGCCTCGGCGACCGATTCGCTCTTCGCGACGACGATGACGGGAAGGTTGGGCCGATTCTCACGAAGGGCGGCGATGCTCGCCGGGCCGGTCTCTTCGTCCCAATTGGCCAGGAGCGCGGCTTGCACCTCGCGGCCATGCGGGCCTTGAAGCAGCCCGACTGCGGTCTCGATGCAGTCGGCGCCGACAGTGATCCAGCCCGCCCGAGCCGCGACTGCGGAGACGAGACGGCGCTCGGCTGGATCGGCCTCGACCAGCAGTAGGGATTTGGTTTCTTGCTCGCGCATCGGTCTTCCAGCGCGAGTCCTAGAGAAAAAGAGTGAACGTCTTCTTAAGACTTCGGGACTTGGGGGCGGCCGATGCCCTTGTTAAAGACGACCTGACGCATTGCATCCACGAGGGGAAAGACATGGCCCACGAAGAGCCGCTTCTGAACAATCCGCCGACGCAGGAAGTGGCCCACCACGTCCGCGACTATGAAGGCTTCGTCCGCCTCCTGAAGTGGGGCGCGATTGCCTGCCTCATCATCGCTTTCCTCGTCATCCTGATCATCAGCTAGAGTGAAGATCGCCGTCGTCAGCGAGACCGCGACGGGCGAGACCCGCGTCGCTGCCACTCCGGAGACCGTGAAGAAATTCATCGGGCTCGGCGCCGAGGTCAGCGTCGAAGGCGGGGCGGGCGATAAGGCGTCCATCTCCGACGCCGAATTCGAGGCGGCCGGAGCGACCGTCGCGCCGCGCACAAAGGTTCTCGACGGCGCGGACATCATCCTCTGCGTCAACGGGCCCGAGCCGGGCTCCCTGGATGGCGCGAAGGCCGGCGCCCTGTTGGTCGGCGCGCTCGATCCAGCGCGTCAGCGAGAGGCCATCGATGGCTATGCCTCCGCTGGGCTTGAGGCGCTGGCGATGGAATGGATGCCGCGAATCACCCGCGCCCAGTCGATGGACATCCTCTCCTCGCAATCGAACCTCGCGGGATACAAGGCGGTCGTCGACGGGGCATCTGCCTATGGACGCGCCTTTCCGATGATGATGACCGCCGCCGGCACGATCAGCGCCGCGAGGGTCTTCGTCATGGGCGTAGGCGTGGCGGGACTGCAGGCGATCGCGACCGCCCGGCGGCTCGGCGCCCAGGTCAGCGCGACCGATGTCCGCTCGGCAACGAAGGAGCAGATCCAGTCGCTCGGCGCCAAGCCGATCTTCGTCGAGAATGTCGCGGGGATCGAGGGCGAGGGCGCTGGCGGCTACGCCACCGAAATGTCCGAGGAATATCAGAAGGCCCAAGCCGAGCTGGTCTCTGGTCACCTTGCCAAGCAGGACATCGTCATCACCACCGCGCTAATCCCGGGCCGCCCTGCGCCGCGGCGGATCAGCGACGCGCAAGTTGCGACAATGCGCTCGGGCAGCGTCATCGTCGACCTGGCGGCCGAGGCCG
>DASUVP010000157.1:0-5151 GCA_036378895.1 Sphingomicrobium sp. | reverse complement strand
CGATCGTGGTCACCAGCATCATCATCATCGTCCAAAACTCGCTCGCGCTGGCCTTCTCGATAGCCGGCATCGCCGCGGCCGTCCGCTTCCGCAACTCGCTGAAGAGCTCGGGCGACGCCCTCTTCATTCTCTGCGCGGTCGGGATCGGCCTGTCCGCCGGGATCGGGGCGCTCGAGCTGGCGATCGTCATGACCGTCGCGTTCAACTACACCTTCCTGGTGCTGTGGCTGACCGACTATGGCGACCGCCAGGGTACGAAGAAGAGGTACATGGCGGACTCGGGCCCGAACCATGGGCCGGCTGCTCCCCCCGAGGAGGCGCCGCCCCCGGCTAGTTGATGCAGCTCTTGAGGACTCGCTTCGCGAGATCCTCGTCCGTCCCGATATCGCGGAAAAAAGCCTGGAGATAAGCGGCGCTGCTCTCGCGCCGGCGCTCGTCGAGGCCGGGGATCGTGGCGAGCACGCCGATCAGCTGGCTTTGCTTCGCGCGGAACTCGGCGGCAGCTGCGCGCGCGTGCGCATTGTGCGCACAATAGCCGCGATACTGCCGGTCCCGGACGGAGCTCAGCCGGAGGACTTCGGCCGGCACTGCATAGGGCGCGTTGACCAGCCCGGATGCGTCGAAATCATAGGGCACCGGGACGATCCCGTACTGCGAGTTCGCCGCCGCGCCCATCAGCCTGAAATTATGGCAGCAGGTGTCCCCGGCCGGCCCGGCACGCATCGACCAGTCCGTGTTGCCGATCATATATTGAAACAATGCCGCGCGGGCGGCCGCAGCCGGGTCGAGCTGCGTGACCGCGATCCGCCCGGTGGTGCGAACCTCCTTGAGCCCGCTCCGGCTGGCGGCGTCGTCGGGATCCTCGACGAAGAAGCCGATCCTCCCAGCGATCACGCGGCCGCCGATGTCGGCATAATCGAACGAGCCGAGCCTCGCCCGAAGGCCGGTAGGCGTCAGCACGTTCAGCATCTTGTAGGCGGCATATTCGAGCAGGACGTGCTGCTGGTGCCCGGTCGCGTTGCGGCAATGGGTGACGAGCTTCAGCCTTTTCTGCCCGTCGAAGAGCGACGTCTTCGCCGGCTTGGCGGAGAACTCGACGCGGAGCGGCGGGAAGGTGCACGTCTCCTTCTTGCGACGAGTCAGCCCGCGCGGCGAAAGCAGGATCGCATGGCTTTCGGCGGCGGGCGCCGCGAGCTCGAGCACCGCGGGCCGGGCTGCGCGTGAGGACGCCGGAGTCGAGACGACGGCCGAGATCGGGCCACGCAGAGTCGCGCGGATCGGCTGATCTCCGGAGAAGAGATTGGTCGGACGCCTGGCTTCCGCACCGCCGCCGGGCTGCGCAGATGCCGCCAGTGCCACTGTCAGTGCGAGCCATGCCCCCATGAGAGAGCTCCCTCAAATCCGCCGAAAAGGGCGTCAATTGCTCCATCGAGTCAAGCTACGGCGGACACAGTCGTAGATCACGACCTGGGAAGCGCCTTCCTTCGAGGACCAATGTTTCGGTAGCAGTAATTGAACAGGGCATCTCCCTCCCCCTGACTCAAGGCAGGTCGCGCCCAATAGGATGCAGATTTGTCCGGGATATCCCTCCAGAGCTTCGCGCGGTCATCGCCAAAGCCGAAGTGCATATAATATTGTTCCTTGCCAAAGCTTCTGTTCGCTTGCCGCTCCTGGTCCATTCTCTCGAACAGGTTTGCCGCCGGGAGGGTCGAAATCCGGGCAGCGATCAACATCGACACGGCTTGCTGATCCGCCCGCCGTTCCTCATCCGCCGAGAAGGCGAGAAGCTGCTCGGGTTGTCTTTGTCCCGCAATTCTGCCGATGAAAGCGCCAATCGTGCCACTGGCTCGGAGGGCGGCTCTGGTCGGGTCTCCATTTCGAAGGTGGGCGACTTCATGAGCGAGCAGCGCTGCCAACTCGTCGGGGTTGGTCGTCGTAAGGAACGCGTTTGAAATGTAGAGTCGGTCGCCAGGCAGGCTGGTGATCAGAAATGCCGGCTCGTTACCGACAACATGGAATCGAACCGACTTAGCTACGCCCGGATCCAAACGCGACAGAAGGCTACGCAGAACGCCTTCCCCCCGGGCGGACTTGCAATAGTTTGCGTAGTCAGACCGGACATCTTCGGGAATTAAGCGCCGCTCAATCCCGGAACTGAGAAGCGGCGCCAGCCATTCTGGTGGTATCTTCACCAGTTCGACGGCGAGTATTGTGGCGACGAACAGGCCGATGTGCCACGTCTTGGCCGCGCCCCATCGAAGTCGTCGGCCCCTTCCTTCGACCCGCCCTCGCAGGGTCTCTGCAATCGCCCCTGATGCTCGCAGTTCCCAGCCGCGCCATCCCTTGCGGGCCAGCTTGAGTTGAAAGGGGTCCTTGTCGACCGTGCGCAAAGTGCTGATCGGCACCCATTCAACCTGTGCTCCCTTGTCGATCATCAACTCGCCACTCTCCAGCTCAAGCCTTACGGTGACGGGCGACGCTCCGCGGGATGGGATGAGGATGCCGTAGTTACTCAAAGACCGATCCGCTCTCACTTCGCTCGACCTCCGGTAACCGAACTGAAGTGACGGCGCTATCTGACCGCCTTCGCGGCGCGGTTGAGGGTGCCGCTCCGCCTCGCTACATGCGCCGTGCAATGACCAAGATGTTCAAGATCGCGCTTCCCGACGGTTCGGTGAAGGAGATGCCCGAGGGGTCGACGCCCGCGGACGTCGCCGCCGCCATCGGGCCGGGCCTCGCCAAGGCTGCGCTCGCCGCCAAGGTGGACGGCGAGGTGCGCGACATCATGCGTCCGTTCGACGGGGACGCGAACCTGGCGCTGATCACCTCGCGCGACGAGAACGATGCGCTGGAGCTCGTCCGCCACGACTTCGCGCATGTTCTCGCCGAGGCGGTGCAGAACATCTTCCCGGGCACCCAGATCACCTTCGGCCCGGCGACCGAGGACGGATTTTACTACGATTTCGCTCCGGCTCCCGGACGCGGCCCGTTCACCGACGAGGACCTGCCTGCGATCGAGGAGGAGATGCGGCGCGTCATCGCTGCGGACAAGCCGCTAGTCCGAGAAGTGTGGGACCGGGAGCGGGTTCGCCAGTTCTTCATCGAGCATGGCGAGACCTTCAAGGCCGAGTGGGTGATGGAGCTGCCCGAGGGTGAGCCGATCACGATGTACAAGACCGGGCACGGCGAGGCCGACTGGATCGACCTCTGCCGCGGCCCGCATCTGGCTTCGACCGGAAAGCTGGACCCGAACGCGTTCAAGCTGACCCGGGTGTCGGGCGCCTACTGGCGCGGCGATCCAAAGAACCCGATGCTGAGCCGCATCTACGGGACGGCCTGGCTCAACAAGAAACAGCTCGACGAGCATCTCGTCCGGCTGGAGGAAGCGGCCAAGCGCGATCATCGCAAGATCGGCCAAGAGATGGACTTGTTCCACCTTCAGGCCGAAGCGCACGGAAGCGTCTTCTGGCACCCGAACGGCTTTATCATCTGGCGCGAGCTGGAAGCCTACATGCGCCGCCGCATCGACGCGGCCGGCTACCAGGAGATCAAGACACCTCAGCTGATGGACGCGCGCCAGTGGGAGAAGAGCGGCCACTGGGGCAAGTATCGCGAGAACATGTTCATCGTGCCGGACGAGATCCCGCACGCGCCCGACGACGGCGAAGAGGACGATCGGCCGATCCTGTCCGGCGAGGCCGACTTGATGGCGCTGAAGCCGATGAACTGCCCCGGTCACGTGCTCGTCTTCAAGCAGGGCATCACCAGCTATCGAGAGCTTCCTATCCGCCTTTACGAAAATGGCAGCTGCCACCGGAACGAGCCGCATGGCGCTCTCCACGGCCTGATGCGCGTGCGCCAGTTCACGCAGGACGACGCCCACATCTTCTGTCGCGAGGACCAGATCGTCGAGGAAGTGCGGGCCTTCTGCGAGCTTGCGGACCGCGTCTACAAGGACCTCGGCTTCTCCGGATACGGGGTGAAGCTCGCCCTGCGGCCCGACAAGAGGTTCGGCAGCGACGAAGATTGGGACAAGGCCGAGGCCGAGCTGCGCGATGCTGTGGTGGCCGCGGGAATGGCGACCGAGGAATTCGGCTGGGAAGAGCTGCCGGGCGAAGGTGCTTTCTACGCGCCCAAGCTGGAGTGGCATCTGACTGACGCGATCGGGCGGACATGGCAGGTCGGCACGATCCAGTCCGACCGCGTCCTGCCTGAGCGCCTCGACGCGACCTACATCGCTGAGGATGGCGCCAAGCATCGCCCGATCATGCTGCATCGCGCCATTTTCGGGTCCTACGAACGCTTCATAGGCATCCTGATCGAGCATTATGCGGGGAAGTTCCCGCTCTGGCTCGCGCCCGTGCAGGCCGTCGTCGCAACCATCGTCTCGGACGCCGATGACTATGCGAGGGACGTTGCGGCGAAGCTCGCCCAGCGGGGCATTCGCGTGGAGACCGACCTTCGCAACGAGAAGATCAATTACAAGGTGCGCGAGCATTCGCTGAAGAAGGTCCCGCTGCTCCTCGTCGTAGGCAAGCGCGAGGCGGAGGAAGGCACGGTTGCGCTGCGCCGCCTCGGCTCCGAGGAAAGGCAGCTTGTCATGACCGTCGACGAGGCGCTGTCGATGATCGCCGAGGAGGCGATTGCGCCCGACTTGAAACGCTGACCGCCTGACGACTCTTCGCCACAGGTCGCGGCAAAAATGACGCGGTTTCGGCGCCCGGACTTTTCAACGGGGCGTCCAGCGCTTACTTCGCATCCGTTCAGAGCAGCATATTTGGAGACGCAGCTATACCACAGCCCTATCCGCGCCGAGCGCAGACGCCGCCGCAGTTCACCGGACCGCGCTACAATGAGTTCATCCAGTCGCAGAAAGTCAGGGTGATCGACGAAAACGGCGAAAACCTGGGCGTGATGTTTACGCGCGAAGCGTTCGAGCAGGCGCAGGAGGTCGGACTCGACCTCGTAGAGATTTCTCCGAATTCCGACCCGCCGGTCGCCAAGTTCCTCGACATCGGGCGCTACAAGTACGAGGCCCAGAAGAAGGCCAACGAGCAGCGCAAGCGGCAAAAGACGCAGGAGATCAAGGAGATCAAGATGCGTCCGAACATCGACGACCACGACTATGACGTGAAGATGCGCAAGGTCGTC
>DASUVP010000156.1:0-19411 GCA_036378895.1 Sphingomicrobium sp. | reverse complement strand
GGCCTCGGTCCGGATATCGCGGTTGGGGCGAAGCGCCGGGCCCACCGTCCAGATGTCGTCGACCCAGACATAGCCCTTGAAGGAGGCCGGGATCTCGCCGAGCTGCTCGGGCAGGGTCAGGCCCATGTGCCCGTCCCGGCCGTACGGCGCGACGATCAGCACCCGCGCGCCGACCTTGTCCATCCGCTGGATCGTCCGGTTGGGCCAGCCCCAGAACGCCCACTGATAGTTGAGCGGGACGATCAACGTACCGTCGCGGCAGCTTTCGGGGATGATCGAGGTCCAGCCGTAGAGGACATAGTCCTTGGTGCATTCCTTGGCGCTATGCTTGTGGCTCCACGCCCAGGCCGTCGGATAATGGGCCTTGATCCGCTCGACCGGGCCGCGGTCGCCGTAGAAAATGTCGCGCCGGGCGACGACATCGCGCCGGGCCGCCTTGAGCGCCGCCGCGAGCTGGTCCGCCTCGCGCGGGTTCCGGCTCTTGAAGTTGAAGATGATCGGCGTCGACGGAAGCGCGTCGAGCGCCTCCTGAAGGGTCGGGATCAATCCCTTCTGTTGGCCCCTGAAGGGGAAGGTCTTGCCGCCGTCGGGAGTGTAGCCGTAGCCCGGATCGAGCTGCTTCAGCTCGCCCATGGTCTTGTCGCGGATCTTGCCCTTCCCCTCGGTCCGGCAATCGAGCCTCCAGTCGTGGAAGATTGCAATCTGGCCGTCCCTGGTCGGCGCGATGTCGATCTCGACGATATCGGCGCCCATCTGCCGCGCCGCCTGCATCGAGCGCGTAGTATTCTCCAGATAGTCGTGGACCGGCTGCTCGATCCGCCCCGCCGTGCACGTGTCGTTGTCGACGCCCTTGTGATCGTACAGCTGGTAGACGCCGCGATGCGCGATCAGCCGGATACCGCCGCGCGGCTTGTCGGCGAGCCAGCTCGCATTGATGAAGGTCAGGACGAGGACGATGGCAGCCGCGGCGAACGCAACCGGCCTCAGCCAGCGTTTCATCCAGGCAAGGCCAACAGGCGCCGCGCCTCGGCAGCATCTTCTCTCATGCGCGCCGCCAGCGCCTGCATACTGTCGAACTTCATCTCGGGCCGGATGTAATGGTGCAGGCCGATTTCGATGGTCCGGCCGTAAAGATCGCCGCTAAAATCGAAGAGGTTGGCTTCAAGCAGCTCGACGGGCGGGTCGAACATTGGGCGGACGCCGAGGCTTGCGACACCGGCATATTCCTCCTCGCCGCCGTCAAGGCGCACACGCACTGAATAGATGCCGTAGGCCGGCCGCTGGAAATCGCCGAGCCGCACGTTGGCGGTCGGGCAGTCGAGCTCGCGCCCTCCCCGCCCGTCGCCCCGCTCGACCACCCCCTCGATCGCATAGGGCCGTGTGAGCAGCCGCGTCGCCGTGCCTGGGTCGCCCGCCGCCAGCAGCTCGCGCACCCTTCCGGACGAGACGCGCTCGCCGTCGACCAGCACCTGGCTCACCGCCTCGGCGGTGAGGCCGTGCCGCTCCCCGATCTGCCTAAGCAAGGCGACATCGCCAGAGCGGCCCTTGCCGAAGCTGAAATCGTCGCCGGTCACCACGCCGGCGGCGCCGATATGCTTCACCAGCATTTCTGCGACGAACTCCTCGGCATCCATCGCCGCCAGCTCCGCGCCGAAGCGGAAGACGAGCATGGCGTCTGCTCCCGCATGGGCGAACAGTCGCTCGCGCTGGTCGAGCGTGGTGAGCCGGAAGGGCGGGACGTCGGGCTTGAAGTGCCGCACCGGATGCGGGTCGAAGGTCGCGACGATCACCGGCTTGCGGAGGTGGAAGCCGAGCGCGATCGCCCGGCCGACCACCGCCTGGTGACCCAGGTGGAAGCCATCGAAATTGCCGAGCGCAAGGACCGCGCCGCGAAGCTCTTCGGATATGGGTTGGTCGTGAAACAGCCGCTTCATTGGCGCGGGTCTATCGGCGCTTCCTGTTCGCGGCAATTCTGCGCTGGAAATGTAGGATTTCGCCTGCCACGAGAGGTTGTGGTGGTTTGCCGCGCGGACAGGACCCCAGAATCGTCGCCATTACTGCGAACATTGGGAACATTCGCCGCCTTGACTCGGACCCCCCTCGCTCCTATTTCGCATCCATCCCGTTCCACCGGTCACCCGGCGGCGCATTCGTGCGCGCGTCGGTTTTTCGTTTGGAAATGGGCCTAACAAGCGACGAGATGGGTGGCGATTGCCGGGGTTTGCTCTGAGCAACCGACGCCTGTGGAGCTGAAAAAGGAACAAGAATGGCACGCATCGCCGGCGTCAATATCCCGACCAACAAGCGCGTCGAAATCGCGCTGACCTACATCCACGGCATTGGCCGCACCACGGCCAAGGACATCATCGGCAAGCTGGGCATCGCTCCGGAGCGCCGAGTCCAGGACCTCACCGACCAGGAAGTCCTCCACATCCGCGAAGCCATCGACCGCGACTACAGCGTCGAGGGCGACCTTCGTCGCGAGACCGCGATGAACATCAAGCGGCTGATGGATCTCGCCTGCTACCGTGGGCTCCGCCACCGCAAGGGCCTTCCGGTCCGCGGCCAGCGCACGCACACCAACGCGCGCACCCGCAAGGGCAAGGCCAAGCCGATCGCGGGCAAGAAGAAGTAAGGCTTCTTCCACCCGAACGTCCGCAGCAGCTTAGATTGTAGGAACTAGAATGGCTCAGGCACCGCAGCGTCTCCGCAGGAGAGAGCGCAAGAACATCACGGCCGGCGTCGCCCATGTGAACGCCAGCTTCAACAACACGATGATCACCATCACCGACGCGCAGGGCAATGCGATTGCCTGGTCCAGCGCCGGGATGATGGGCTTCAAGGGCAGCCGCAAGTCGACGCCCTATGCGGCGCAGGTCGCCGCCGAGGACGCGGGCCGCAAGGCCGCCGAGCACGGCGTCCGCACGCTCGAGGTCGAGGTCAAGGGTCCGGGTTCGGGCCGCGAGAGCGCCCTTCGCGCGCTCCAGGCGGTCGGCTTCACGATCACGTCGATCCGCGACGTCACGCCGATCCCGCACAACGGCGTGCGGCCGAGCAAGAGGCGCCGCGTCTAACCGACGCGGCCGCCGCCGCTGGGTGGTTTCCAGCGGCAGTTTGAATTTTTCGGGCGGAACCCCACCTCTTCCGCCCAGGGCTAGGGAAGAAACATGGCCGTCAACGCGAAGAACTGGCAGGAACTGAAGAAGCCGAACTCGCTGGAGCGCAAGCAGAGCGCGGGCGACGCGCGCCGCCGCGCCGTTTTCGTCGCCGAGCCGCTCGAGCGCGGTTTCGGAATGACGTTGGGCAACTCGCTGCGCCGGGTGCTGCTCAGCTCGCTCCAGGGCGCCGCCGTCACCTCGATCAAGATCGAAGGCGTGCTGCACGAGTTCTCGAGCCTCGCGGGCGTCCGCGAGGACGTGACCGACATCGTGCTCAACGTGAAGCAGGTTGCGCTCAAGATGGAAGGCGAAGGCCCGAAGCGGCTGGCGCTGTCTGCGACCGGCCCGACCGAAGTCACCGCCGGCATGATCCAGGCGACCGGCGACATCGAGGTCACCAACCCCGACCTCGTGATCTGCCACCTCGACGAGGGCGCCACGCTCAACATGGAGCTGACGGTGGACATCGGTAAGGGCTACGTCCCCGCCGCCGCCAACCGTCCGGCCGACGCTCCGATCGGGCTGATCCCGGTCGATGCGCTCTACTCGCCGGTTCGCCAGGTCGCGTACAAGGTCGAGAACACGCGCGTCGGACAGGAGCTCGACTACGACAAGCTGACGCTGACCATCGAAACCGACGGCACGGTCGCCCCGGAAGATGCGCTCGCTTACGCCGCGCGGATCCTCCAGGACCAGCTGCAGCTGTTCGTACACTTCGACGAGGGTCAGGTCCGCGCGGCGATTCCGATGACGGCAGGCGTCGCGGCTGCTCCGTCGGAGACCCCGACCGACACCAACCAGCTCAACCGCTACCTTCTCAAGAAGGTCGACGAGCTGGAGCTTTCGGTTCGCTCGGCGAACTGCCTGAAGAACGACAACATCATCTACATCGGCGACCTGGTCCAGAAGACCGAGGCCGAGATGCTCCGCACGCCGAACTTCGGCCGCAAGAGCCTCAACGAGATCAAGGAAGTCCTTGCCTCGATGGGCCTGCGCCTCGGCATGGACATCCCGGGCTGGCCGCCGGAGAACATCGAGGAAATGGCGAAGAAGCTCGAGCAGGAAATGCTCGGCTAAGGCACCGATTCATCGAAAATCAGGAAGGGTCGCTCCGTTGGGGCGGCCCTTTTCGATTCAGGAGTTCGTCTTGGGGGCGACGTGAATGGGATATTTCCAGCTCTCGCCCTCGTCCCAGCTCTGGAGCCCTTCTCCACCGGCGTTCGGCCAGCGCAGCCAGATGTCTCCTCCATCGTCGCCGTAGCCCCTTAAAACGGCGACCGTCGTCGTCCCATCGTCCGACTGTTGTTCGTACTTGTACGGAGTGCCCTTGGCGTCGATCCAGACCCAAGTGCCATTCACCCTGTCGAGCGTTCCGCCGTCCCCGCCAGTGATTTGGTAAGACGTGGGCCGAGACGCAGGCGGCTTGCTCTTCGTCGTGGAATCCGAGCCCTGCTGCACCGTGTTGGCCTTGGCGTCCTTGTCGCCGCCCCAAATCTCCTTCGTGGCGGTCGCAAGGCCTCCCAACGCCACAACAAGGGCCGTCACGCCGCCGATCCAGGCCGTGACCTTGCCCGTACGCCCTTGCGAGCTTTCGTTCTGCTGTCCTTCCATGTGCCCCCGGCTCATTCCGCGCTGTTGCGCGGCGAAGACTATGCCATGAATGGCTTGGGCAGACCAACAGGCGGGGAGGACAACGGAATGGCGGAACGATTCGAGCGGCACCGGCAACCGTGGAAGCCCGAGGAGCTCGCCAAGCTGCGGACACTGGCTGCGAAAGGCATGGCGCTGAAGGCGATCGCCAAGGCGCTGACCCGAAGCGAGGAATCCGTGAAGCAGCGCGCCAAGGAGGATGGCCTCAAGATCGCGAAGCTGCGCTAGCGCGGCCGCGCTGGACGGATAGACTGGTGCCGGCACAGTTCGATGGGTGGCAGAAATCGGCAGCGATCCAGATTCGAGTCTCGTCGCCGCTGCCGGTGCAGGCAATTGTGAAGCGTTCGCCGCTTTGCTTGAGCGTCATTACGATCGCATCCACGCAATTGCCTGGCAGCTGACCGGATCGCGATCCGACGCCGACGACATCGCGCAGGATGTCTGCTGCACGCTCGCCGAAAAGATCGGAAGCTTCCGCGGTGAAGCGCTTTTCACGACATGGCTCACCGGAATCACGTTCAACGCCTGCCGCGACTGGCGACGGCGGCGCGGCACATTCCGGATCTTCGGCGAGAAGCTGGCCGTGCTTGCAGGCGTCGCCGCGGGAGCGGCCGGCCTGGACCCCTACGACGCAATCTGGCTGAAGAGCGCCATCGCGAAGCTGAAGCCCGCGCTGCGCGACACGGCTGTTCTAGTCGCCGGCCAGCAGCTCACGCATGCCGAGGCCGCTGCGATCCTCGGCGTTGCCGAAGCGACCGTTGCGTGGCGCATGCACGAGGTGCGGAAAATCCTCACGTCCGCGAGAGGTGACGACGACTAGACGAATTTTTTTGAAACCGTCTCAAAGGATTCTCAGCCCGGGCGCGTCTCAGGAACTGGCGAGCGATCTTGCCCGCCGGTTTCGATGGAGGTTTTCATGGGGTGCAATTACCGTCCCCTGGGCGTGGCGATGGGCGCGTTGATGCTCGCTTCATGCGCGGGAAGTGGCGTCGAAACAGCTGACGCGCCGCAAGCTGACCCAGCGGCAGAGCAGGAGTCCGCTGCAGCGGATGCGGTCGTCATGACCGGCGGGCGCGTCAAAGTGGGGAATATGGAAGCGAGCGGCCACCTCAGCGTCATGGCGCCCCCGCCGCCACCGCCGCCGGCTCCAGCAATGCGCCAGGCGCCGGGATATTGGATGCCGCCGTACAAGGATGTCGGCCGCGACAAGTTCACCAACTTCGCCGAGAATGCCTTCAAGATCGTCCGCGAAACGCCCGTCTCGACCTTCTCGATCGACGTCGACACCGCGTCCTATTCGTGGGTCCGGGCGTCGCTCAACCAGAATGTCCTGCCGCAGCCGGCCTCGGTCCGGACCGAGGAGATGGTGAACTATTTCACCTACGACTACGCACCGCCGAAAACCACCGCGCAGCCGTTCAGCACAAATGTCGCCGTCTTCCCGAGCCCGTGGTCGGCGGGCCGGAAGCTCGTCCGGATCGGGATCAAAGGCTATTCGGTGCAGCGGGCCACTCGGCCCCGCGCGAACCTCGTCTTCCTGATCGACACGTCGGGATCGATGAACTCGCCCGACAAGCTGCCATTGGTGCAGAGGTCGCTCAACATGCTGCTCGACGAGCTGGACGAGCGCGATACGGTCGCGATCGTCACCTATGCGGGCCATGCAGGAACCGCGCTCGAGCCGACGCCGGTCAGCGAGAAGGAGCGCATCCGGGCAGTCATCAACCGCCTCGGCGCCGGCGGGAGCACGGCTGGCGCGGAAGGCATCCGCCAGGCCTATGATCTCGCCAAGGAGAATTACGATCCGAAGGGCGTCAACCGCGTCATCCTCGCGACCGACGGCGACTTCAACGTCGGGATCACCGACCCGGGCGAGCTCAAGGGCTATGTCGAGCGCGAGCGCGGCAAGGGCGTGTTCCTGTCCGTGCTCGGCTTCGGGATGGGCAATTACAACGACGCCTTGATGCAGACGCTCGCCCAGAACGGAAACGGCGTCGCAGCCTATATCGACAATGTCGGCGAGGCCCGCAAAACGCTCGTGGCCGAAGCGAGCGCGAACCTTTTCACTATCGCCAAGGACGTGAAGATCCAGGTCGAGTTCAACCCTGCCGCGGTCGCCGAATACCGGCTCATCGGATACGAAACGCGAGCGCTGAACCGCGACGACTTCGACAATGACAAGGTCGACGCGGGCGATGTCGGCTCGGGGCAGACCGTCACCGCGCTCTACGAAGTGGTCCCGGTGGGCGGAAAGCGGACCATGGACGACCTGCGATACGCGGACTCCACTGCGGTCGCGTCAGGTGCGAGGCGGAGCAGCGAGCTCGGTTTCGTGAAGATCCGCTACAAGTTGCCGAAGTCGGACACGAGCCGATTGATCACCACACCAATCGATGGCCGGTTCGAGGTGCGGAGCTTCGAAGCCGCACCGCGCGACGCGCGGTTCGCGACCGCCGTCGCCGGCTTCGCCGAGCTTCTGCGCGGCGGCCGGTACACGGGTTCGCTCAGCTATGACGACGTGCTGCGCATGGCGAACGCTTCGCGCGGGCCCGACGAGTTCGGCTACCGGTCCGAGTTCGTCGAGCTCGTTCGGGCGGCGAGGAGCGCTCAGTCCCTCGCCCAGCTCGAGCGCTGACCGTTGTGGCCGCGCGCTCGCCCCCGGCGCCGGCGGCCGCCCGCAAACTGTCCTTCGACGAGGATGCGAATGTCGTTATGAGTTTGCCGATGCGGCGCTTCGACGGAACCCGGTAGATGGCGATCGACGGCGACGATTCCATCTCTCTACCCCAGCCGCCTCCGCCGAGGCCTGCCGCGCGGAAGGCCGCGATCGACGCCGCCATGCGCAAGTTCGACGGCATCGAAGACCCCACTCCCGCGGCTGGCAAGCCCGCGCAGAAATGGTGGTCGAGAATGCACCGGCGTCCCGCCGGCGCCCTGGTGACGGCCGTCGCGATCGCGGTGGTCAGCGTACCGGTCGCGTTGATCACGCTGCGTGATCAGCCGCAGACCATGGCGCCGCCAACGCGCGAGCCTGCTCCCGACCGGCCCGAGCAGGTAACCGTCCCAGCAACACCGCCCTCGCCGGAAGCCCAGGCCGACGAAATTGCGGTCGCCGAGGAGCCTGCGCGGCCGCGGTCCATCCCATTGCCGCTGGCCCCGCATACGGATGAAGGCGCACCCATCGCGAACGAGGAGGTCGTGGCCCGCCAAGCCCCGGCGCCCGCGCTCGCGGCCGCGCCACCTCCACCGCCGCCTCCTCCACCTCCGCCGCCGCCCGCTCCGGAGAGGACGGAGGGATTTGGCGGAGTGGCATTGACGCAGGACGTGGCCGTGACGGGCTCCCGGGTACGCGCGCCGAACATGTCCAAGCAAAGCGACGCGCGCGCGGTGGCGGAACGCGAGGCAGAGCCCGGCGACGACGACGCGGCGACAGGCGCCTATCGCCGGTTCCTCTCGGATCTGCAGTCCGCAGTCCGGGCCAACAACAAGAGAGGTGTCGCCAATCTGGCTGCTTTGCCTTTGCGAGTGAATTTCGAGGGCGGTGCGCGGGCCTACAGCGACCGCAGTGCGATCGAACGCGACTTCGATCGTATCTTCACCCCGCGGGTCAAGCGGGCGATCCTCAACCAGCGTGCCGACCGGCTGTTCACCAATTACCAGGGCGCCATGATCGGCGATGGACAGGTCTGGTTCGATCAGACGTGCGCGAATGACTCCTGCTCGCCTCCCGGCCCCGTCCGGATCAAGGCCATTAATCCTTAGGCCGCCAGCGCCCTCAGCTTGATCGCGATGGCTTCCGCGTCACCGGCGCTTCGGCAGGCCGCGAAGATGGTGTCGTCGCCGCAGATGGTACCGGCGATCTCGGGAAGCGCCGCTTCGTCGAGGGCTACGCCGACCAAATGGGCCGAGCCGGGCGGAGTCTTCAGGACGACCATGGCCGCCGCGACATCGACAGAACGGACCCAGTCGCGCACAACTGGCGCAAGCCGTGGCGCGGCTCCGTTCGCGCTCAGTTGTTCGGGAAGCGCATAGCTGATCCGGCCGTCGCGGCGGACCTTGAGCGCCCCAAGTTGCTCGAGATCGCGGGAAACGGTCGCCTGGGTCACTTCGAAACCCATGTCGGCCAAGCGCGATGCGACTTCTTCCTGGCTCGATAGCGCCTGGCTCCGGATCAGATCCACCACCGCTCTCTGCCGTCGTTCCTTGAGTTCGCTCATACGACCCTTATGCACAAACTTGCATATTTATGCAAATACGTGAATAGAGCCGCTCGTGATTCGCACGGCCATCCTTGGAGCTTCGGGCTATGTCGGCGGCGAGCTGCTGCGCCTTCTCGCCGCGCACCCTGAGCTGCGCGCGACGAAGCTGTTCGGCGAGAGTAAGGCGGGTCGGCCCCTTTCCGAAGTTCATCCGCATCTGGTGCCGTTTTATGCAGAAACGTTCGAGAAGTTCGACGAAGCCGCGCTGGCCGACGTCGACCTCGTTTTTGCCGCCCTTCCTCACGGGCACAGCCAGGCGATTGCGCCTGCCATCCTCGATCGCGGCATCCCGTTCGTCGATCTTGGAGCTGACTTCCGGCTGGACGACGCTGCGGCCTACGAGCGCTGGTACGGGCAGGCGCACGAGGCCCCGGCCCTGCTCAGCGAGTTCGTCTACGGCATCCCGGAGATGAATCGGGTGGCGATGCGTGGTTCCAAAGCGGTAGCCGCCGCAGGCTGCTACGCCACGGCCGCGATCCTCGCGTTGAAGCCCTTGGTGGACAGTGGACTCGTGAACGCGAAGAGTCTGATCGTCGACGCGGCCTCGGGCGTGAGCGGCGCGGGCCGCGAGGCGAAGGAAGCCACGGGCTTCAGCACAGTCGACGGCAGCTTCGCCGCCTATGGCCTGATCAATCACCGTCATACGGCCGAAATGGAAATGGCGTTGGAAGCGACGGTGCTGTTCACGCCCCACCTCGTCCCGATGACGCGCGGCATCCTCGCAACGTGCTACGGCGAGGCGACCGGCGACGGTGACCCTCTGGAGGCGTTACAAGCGGCCTATGCGGGCGAACCGTTCGTGCATGTGACAGACGGATCGCCCACCACAAAGTGGGTAAGCGGATCGAACGGCGTCCAGGTCACTGCGCGCCTCGACCAGCGGACGGGCCGCGTGCTCGCCCTCTCGGCGATCGACAATCTCGGAAAGGGCGCGGCGGGCCAAATGGTCCAGTGCGCCAATCTCATGCTCGGCCTCGAAGAGACCGCCGGGCTCACCGCAATCGGAGTATACCCATGAGCGTAACCGCGGCCGAAGGTTTCGTCGCGGCCGGCTGCCATGCCGGCATCAAGAAGCGGCGGTTCGACATGGCGCTGCTCGCGACGGAGGACCGGCAGCCGGCAGCCTGCGCGGCCGTCTTCACGCAGAACAAGTTCGCCGCGCCGCCGGTCGAACTCGACCGCAAGCTGCTCGCCGCGAACCGCGGCCGGGTGACTGCAGTCATCATCAATTCGGGCAATGCCAACGCGGGCACGGGTGCTGCGGGTTACAAGGACGCGCAGCTGATGGGCGCGGCCGCAGGCGAGGCCCTCGGCATCGACGCGAGCCAGGTGCTCATCTGCTCGACCGGGATCATCGGCACGCCTTTGCCGATGGAGCCCATCCTCCACGCCACGCCGAAGCTGGCGAAGAAGCTGTCGGTCGAGGGCGGCCATGACGCCGCTCGCGGTATCCTCACCACGGACCACAATCCGAAAGAGGTGCTGATCAAGGGCTCGACGTTCACGATCGGCGGGATGGCCAAGGGCTGCGGGATGATCGCCCCGAACATGGCGACTATGCTCGCCTTCCTGACGACCGATGCCGGCGTGCCGCGCGAGCTGATGCAGAAGGTGCTCGGGCAGGCTTCGGACGCGACGTTCAACACGCTCAACGTCGACGGCGCGACCTCCACCAACGACACGGCGATGGTTCTGGCATCAGGCCGGCGCGGGAAGGCGGATGCAGAGGAGTTCGGCAACGCCCTGCTCGCGGCATGCGAGGACCTGACCATGCAGATGGCGCGCGATGCCGAGGGCATGACCCGAATCGCGCGGCTGATCGTCACCGGCGCGGCCAACGACAATGAAGCGAAGGTCGCCGCGAAGAACATCGTCGAGAACAATCTCGTGAAGTGCAGCTGGTACGGCGGTGATCCCTATTGGGGCCGGCTCATGGCGGCGGCGGGCTCCGCCGGTGTCGAGCTGGACGTCGCCAAGTCGCGGGTCGCCTATGGCGGGATCGTCGTTGCCAAGGGTGGCGCAGGGATCGAGCATGACGGCGTTGCGCTCGCGCGGCACATGATGGGCGACGAGGTTCAGATCGAAGTGCATCTCGGCGCTGGCAAGGCCTCCGCGAAGATGATCGGGATCGACCTCGGCCCCGGTTACATCAGAGAGAACAGCAAGACGTCATGAGCGCCGCCGAGATTGCGCGCATCCTCGTCGAGGCGCTGCCCTACATCCGCCAGTTCGCCGGAAAGTCCGTCGTGGTGAAGCTGGGCGGCGCAGCGATCGATCGCGAGTCCGACCTTGCGCTGGCGCAGGACGTTCTCCTGCTGCGGAGCGTGGGCGTTCGATGCGTGCTAGTTCACGGCGGCGGGCCGCAGGTGGACCATATGCTCCGGCGGGTCGGCAAGGAGCCTGAGTTCCGCGATGGCCTCCGGGTCACCGACGCCGAGACGCTCGAGATCGTGCGCATGGTGCTCGTCGGGAAGATCAACCGCGACCTCGTCGCCACGATCAACAGCCAGGCGGGTGACGAGCCAGTCGCGGTGGGCGTCTCGGGCGAAGATGCCGGGCTGCTGACAGTCACGCCCGCGGATCCGGCTCTCGGATTCGTCGGGAACGTCGCCGAAGTTCGTGCGGAACTCCTGCACCGCCTACTCGACGACGGACTTACGCCGGTCGTCTCCACTGTTGGCGCGAACGCCGACGGCCAACCGTACAACGTCAACGCCGACGAAGCGGCGCGGGCGGTCGCCGTCGCCATGAAGGCGGAGAAGATCGTCTATCTGACGGCGGTTCCCGGCCTGCTCGAAGACCCCAAGGACCAAGGCTCGCTGATCGAGCGGCTCACGTCCGCCCAGCTTCGTGAGCGGATCGATCACCAGAGCGTCGGCAAGGGAATGATCCCGAAGCTTCGCGCCTGCGCCGACGCAGTCGACCAGGGCGTCGGCTTCGCCCATATCATCGACGGCCGGGTCCACCATTCGCTGCTCATCGAGCTGCTGACCGACCATGGTGTGGGCACCATGGTGAAGCGGGAAGCGAGTTGGTGAAGCACCTCCTCGCCATTCGCGACCTGTCGGTGGACGACCTGCGGACGATCCTAGCTTTGTCCGAGCAGCCCTACACGCGGGTCCTGAACGGCAAGGGGGTCGCGCTCTATTTCGAAAAGCCGAGCGCTCGAACTCGCAATTCGATGGAGCTGGCGGCAGCGCAACTCGGCGGACATCCCGTCTATCTGCAGCCGAACGAGCTTGGCATCGGCGAGCGCGAGAGCGTCGAGGACGTGACGCGGACCCTCGCCTGCTATCATGCGGTCATCGCCGCGCGTGTATTCGACCACAAGCTGCTGGAGCAGATGGCGGCGGCGAAGGCTGCGTCGGTGCTCAACATGCTTTCGGCGACAGACCACCCGCTGCAGGCGCTTGCCGATCTGCTCACGATCAAGCAGCTTCTCGGTGAGATAGAGGGCAGTCGAATCGCCTTCATCGGAGAGGCGAACAATGTCGCGCGCTCGCTTGCTGAGGGCTGCGCGCTCCTGGGCGCCGAGCTCAACATCGCCAGTCCTGCCGGCTTCGGGTTCGGCAGCCCAATGCTCGCGGTGAACCAGCTCGTCGACCCGGCCGAGGCAATCGACGGTGCCGACGTCGTCTATTCGGACGTCTGGGTTTCGATGGGCGACGAGGACAGCAATGAGCGGCAAGAGCTGTTCGCGCCTTACCAAGTCGATGCCGCGCTAATGGAGCGCGCACCCAGCGCCCACTTCCTGCATTGCCTTCCCGCCCGGCGCGGCGAAGAAGTCACCGCGGACGTGATCGACGGACCGCGCTCTGCGGTCTGGCGTCAGGCAGAGAACCGGATGCATACGGCGCGCGGAGCGCTGCTCTGGCTGCTTGAGCAGCACGCCTGAATTTCGAGGAACTAGAATGACCAAGAAGAAGCTGAAGGTAGTGCTCGCCTATTCGGGCGGCCTCGACACCTCGATCATCCTTAAGTGGCTGCAGACCGAATATGAGGCGGAGGTCGTGACCTTCACCGCGGACCTGGGCCAGGGCGAGGAAGTCGAGCCGGCGCGCCGCAAGGCCGAAATGCTGGGCGTCCGGCCGGAGAACATCTTCATCGAGGACCTTCGCGAGGAGTTCGTCCGCGACTTCGTCTTTCCAATGTTCCGCGCGAACACTGTTTACGAAGGGCAATATTTGCTTGGCACGAGCATTGCCCGTCCCTTGATCGCGAAAAGGCAGATCGAGATCGCCCGGCAGGTCGGCGCGGACGCGGTTTGCCATGGCGCAACCGGAAAGGGGAACGACCAGGTCCGCTTCGAGCTCGGCTATTATGCTCTGGATCCGAACATCCGGGTGATCGCACCCTGGCGCGAGTGGGAGTTCGCAAGCCGCGAGGCGCTGCTCGACTTCGCCGAGAAGCACCAGATCCCGATCGCTAAGGACAAGCGCGGCGAAGCGCCCTTCTCGATCGACGCGAACCTTCTGCACAGCTCGTCCGAGGGCAAGGTGCTCGAGGACCCGGCCGCTGACGCCCCGGAATATGTTCACCAGCGGACGATCTCGCCCGAGGACGCGCCCGACAAGGCCACGCTCATCACCGTCGACTTCGAGCGCGGCGACGCGGTTGGCCTCAATGGCGAGAAGCTTTCGCCCGCGACCCTGCTCGAGCGGCTGAACCAGCTCGGCCATGACAATGGCATCGGCCGGCTCGACCTCGTCGAGAACCGCTTCGTGGGCATGAAGTCGCGCGGCGTCTACGAGACGCCCGGCGGCACGATCCTGCTCGCGGCGCATCGCGGCATGGAGAGCATCACCGTCGACGGCGGCGCGATGCACCTGAAGGACGAGCTGATGCCGCGCTACGCGAGCCTCATCTACAACGGCTTCTGGTTCGCGCCCGAGCGGGAGATGCTCCAGGCGGCGATCGACAAGAGCCAGGAGCATGTGACCGGCCGGGTCACGATGAAGCTCTACAAGGGCAATGCGACGGTGATCGGCCGGGAGAGCGAGCACTCCCTCTACGACCAGTACCTCGTCACCTTCGAGGAAGGCACCAGCGACTACGACCAGCGCGACGCGGCGGGCTTCATTCGGCTGAATGCGCTGCGGCTGCGGATGCTCGGCCAGCGCGAGCGGCGGCTAAAGGCCTAGGTCGGCCTTCGCCTTCGCGACCTGCTCGCGTACGCGGTCC
The DNA here is from genome assembly GCA_036378895.1 of Sphingomicrobium sp. GTDB lineage: Bacteria > Pseudomonadota > Alphaproteobacteria > Sphingomonadales > Sphingomonadaceae > Sphingomicrobium. The sequence continues at coordinate 5,163 of DASUVP010000156.1, read as the reverse complement.
GAAGCGGTCCCGCCGTAGCTGGTGCGGCTGCGCACGGATGCATCGACGCTAAGCACGTCGAAGACGCGCTCATCGATGCGACCGTCGATTTGCTGGAGCACATCGAGCGGAAGCTGATCGAGGCCGCAGTCGCGGTCCTCGGCCGCCTTCACCGCCGCGCCGGTGATGTGGTGGGCCTCGCGAAACGGAACGCCGGCCTCGCGCACCAGCCAGTCGGCGAGGTCGGTCGCAGTCGAGAAGCCCTGCTCCGCCGCCGCGCGCATCCGCTCCGGTACGAACTGGCAGGTCTCGATCATCCCGCCGAGCGCCTGAATGGATATCGTCAGCAGGTCGCTGGCCTCGAACACCGGCTCCTTGTCGTCCTGCATGTCCTTCGAATAGGCGAGCGGCAGGCCCTTCATCGTCACCATCAGCGACGTGAGGCAGCCCATGATCCGGCCGCTGTGCCCACGCACCAGCTCGGCCGCATCGGGATTGCGCTTCTGGGGCATGATCGATGAGCCCGTCGAGAACGCGTCCGACAGCTTCACGAAGCCGAACTGGGGGCTCGCCCAGATGATCAGTTCTTCAGCGAGACGCGACAGGTGGAGGCTGCACTGCGCGGCCGCTGAAAGATAATCGAGCGCGAAATCGCGATCTGAGACGCTGTCGAGGCTGTTCGCCGTCGGCCTGTCGAAGCTCAGGGCCTTCGCCGTCGCGTCCCGGTCAAGCGGGAACCCCGTACCCGCCAGTGCGGCGGCGCCCAGCGGGCTCTCGTTCATACGCTCGGCCGCATCCGAGAAGCGCGAAACGTCGCGGCGGAGCATCTCGTAATAGGCCAGCAAGTGGTGCCCGAGCGTCACCGGCTGCGCGACCTGCAGATGCGTGAAGCCGGGCATGACGGTTTCGGCGTGCCGCTCCGCGACCTCGACCAGAGCGCGCTGCAAGTCGCGGATGTTCGCCACTGCTTCGTTGCAGGCGTTTCGCACCCACATGCGGAAGTCTGTAGCAACCTGGTCGTTGCGTGAGCGCGCCGTGTGCAGGCGGCCGGCGGCCAGCCCGATCAGCTTGGTCAGCCGATGCTCGACGGTCATGTGGATGTCCTCGAGCTCGTCGCGCTCCGGGACGCCGTCGCGCTCGAATTCATCCGCGATCTGGTCGAGACCTTTCAGGATCGCCGCGGCATCCGCTGCCGCAATGATCCCTTGATCGCGCAGCATCGATGCATGCGCCTTCGACGCTGCGATATCCTCGCGCCACAGCCGCTTGTCGAAGCCGATCGACGCGTTGATCCGCGTCATCAGGTCCGACGCAGCACCGCGGAACCGGCCGCCCCAGGTCATCTGGCTCGGCGGTTGATCGGACATGACCTCAAGCTTCCCGCTTGCGGCTGAGGACGAGCGGGGAGCCGAGGAAGACCTCCTGCGGGAAGTCATCCGTAGCCCACACGGGTTCCAGGCCATATCCGGGCAGGTCGGCAATCGATCCCCGCAGATAGTTGCGGCTGACCGTGTAGAGCCGGCGGAAGCCACGCATATTGGCGTCGCGCAACGGCTCCAGCATCAGCACATGGCCGCCGCTCACGCGCGCGATCTCGTGCAGCGCCTGATCGCGGATGCGCTCCATTTGCTCGATGGCGAGCACGGTGAAGACCAGGTCGAACTGGCCGTCCGCGAACGGAAGGTCGGCCGCGCTGCCCTGGACGAAGTCGATGCGCTTGAAAGCAGCCGGGTCTGTCTTGGGCAGCGGGATATATTCGCCGAGCGCCGGCGGCAGCGCCTCGCCCTCCTGCAACTTTTTGGCCGCGGCGATACCTTCCGCCGTCAGGTCGAGACCGGTGAACCGGACGTCGGGAAATGCGCCCGCCAGCGAAAGCAGGTTGATGCCATTGCCGCAGCCCACTTCGAGCACCGTTCGCGGCTTGAGCTCGGCGAGCACGGCGGCAAACATCGGCGCGCGCAGCCGGGCCGCAGCGACGCCATCGAGCGTCAGGTGCCGCTCCCCCCAAACCCAGGCCGCCGGCTTCCGTGCACCGAATGACGGGTCGTACTTTGCGTGGCCCGCAGCCCAAGCAGGTCCGTATTCGCTTTGGATACGCTCCTGGTCGCGTTTTTTGGCCCCGATCAGCCGCTTCAACATGCGCCGGACGGACTTTGAATAGCGGCGCTTGTAATCAGCTCGCCATATCCGCTCGGCCTCGGCGCCATCGACCAGGAATGGGCGCATTGCCGCTTCGACCGCCGACCGGTCGATTGCAACCGGAAGCTGATCGAGCGGGCGTAGCGGGAAAGGCGCGTCCATGGTGCGCGTCGCATAGCAGCCGTGGCGAACAAATCCACGTCATCGCACTGTCACTGGAAACCTGTTACGGGCTTCGAGTCACGACTCCGAAGCGTTCGACGAGCCAGTAGCTGCCCGCCCTCTCGAGCATCGAGACACCGGCGCCGGTCCCGCCGGCCGGCACGCGCTTTTGGGAGCGCTCAATGAGCTTTGTCACAACCAAGGACGGGGTCCAGATTTTCTACAAGGACTGGGGCCCGAAGAACGCACAGCCGATCGTCTTCCATCATGGCTGGCCGCTCAGCGCCGACGACTGGGACAACCAGATGATGTTCTTCCTCGGCGAAGGCTATAGGGTCATCGCCCACGATCGCCGCGGCCACGGACGGTCGGACCAGACCGACGGCGGCAATGAGATGGACACCTATGCGTCCGACGTAGACGACCTGGTCACCGCGCTCGGCCTCAATAATGCAATCCACATCGGGCATTCTACGGGCGGCGGAGAAGTCACCCGTTACGTCGCGCAGCACGGCAAGGGCCGCGTTGACAAGGCCGTCCTGATCGATGCCGTTCCGCCGGTGATGGTCAAGAAGGAGTCGAACCCCGGCGGGACTCCCATCGAGGTCTTTGACGGCTATCGCGCCGCCGTCGCCGCAAACCGCGCCCAGCTGTACCTCGATATTCCGACAGGCCCCTTCTACGGGTTCAACCGGCCCGGAGCCAAGGTGTCCGAGGGCCTCATCCGCAACTGGTGGCGGCAGGGCATGATGGGCAGCATCAAGGCCGGCTACGAATGCATAAAGGCCTTTTCCGAGACCGATTTCACGGAGGACCTGAAGACCATCGACGTTCCGGTTCTGGTGATCCACAGCGAGGACGACCAGATCGTGCCCTATGCGGACTCCGGCCCGCTGACGGTCAAACTGCTTCAGAAGGGTACGCTCAAGACCTACAAGGATCTGCCGCACGGCCTGTGCCAGACGCATCCGGAAATCGTGAATCCGGAAATCCTCGCGTTCATCCGCGCCGAGGAACCCAGCGAGAAGCAGGTCGAGCAGGGCCTGATCGTCGAGCCGATCGCTGTTGAATGAGTGACGCTCAGCGTGGGCTGATTGCGACGCGCGGGGCGCAGATGTTCCCGCGGCTGTCCGATGAGGAGTTAGCGCGGCTCTCCAGGTTTGGGGAGCCGCGCAGCTTCCGCGCCGGCGATATGCTCGCGCACGCGGGCGAGGCTGGACCAGGGCTCTGCCTGATCCTGTCCGGACAGGTCGAGATTAGGCAGCCCGATCGCGCGAGCGAACGTTCGCATATCGTCACGCACGAGCGCGGCAGTTTCATGGGCGAGCTCGCCCAGCTGTCGGGGCGACCCTACCTAGTCGATGCCGAGGCGCTTACCGACGTCGAGGCCATTGCCGTCAGGCCAGACCGGCTCCGCGCGCTGCTGATCGCCGAAGCCGAGCTGGGTGAGCGGATCATGCGCGCCCTGATCCTCCGCCGCGTCGGGCTGATCGAGTCCGGCGCCGGCCCGGTCATCGTCGGCGACGAGGCCGACGCCGACGTTCTGCGGCTGATCAATTTCCTCCGCCGCAACGGCCACCCTTATCAGCGGCTCGACCCGGCCGGAGACACGTGCGCGCAGACCCTGGTCGAGCGTTTCGAGGTCACGTCCGAAGAACTGCCGATCGTGCTCTGTCCGGACGGCAAGCTGCTGCGCAATCCGACCGAGCAGCAGCTGGCGCGCTGCGTCGGGCTGGTCGGCCCGATCGATTCAAGCAAGCTCTACGACGTCGTCGTGATCGGCGCGGGGCCCGCCGGGCTGGCGACCTCAGTCTATGCGGGGTCGGAGGGACTGTCGGTGCTGACCATCGACTGCCGCTCGTTCGGCGGGCAGGCGGGCGCATCGTCGCGCATTGAGAATTATCTCGGCTTCCCGACCGGCATTTCCGGAATGGCGCTGATGGGCCGCGCCTTCAGCCAGGCGCAGAAGTTCGGCGTCGAGATCTTGATTCCCGACGAAGCCGTTAAGCTCGAATGCGGCAACGACCCTTGTCACGTCCAGCTCGGCACCGGGGAGCGGGTGCAGGCCCGCTCGGTCGTAATCGCGACCGGCGCGCGCTATCGCAGGCTCAGTGTCGACCGGCTCGAAGAATTCGAGGGTTCGTCGGTGCATTACTGGGCGTCGCCGCTGGAAGCCGACCTCGCTGCCGGCGAGGACGTGGCCTTGGTCGGAGGCGGCAATTCGGCCGGTCAGGCGGTCGTCTATCTCGCCAGCCTCGCGAAACATGTGACCCTGGTGGCGCGGCGGCCGCTCGTGGCGACCATGTCGCAATATCTGGTCGACCGCATCGAAGGCCTGGCGAACGTCGACGTGGTGATCGGATGCGAGGTCGGAGCGCTGCACGGTGCAGCGGGAATGCTCGACGAGGTCACGATCCGCGAGCGCGCGACGGGCACGCTGATACGGCGTCCCGTGCGCTTCCTTTTCTCCTTCATAGGTGCCGATCCGAACACCGACTGGCTGCAAGAATCGGGCCTCAAACTCGACGAGCGCGGATTCGTCCTGACGGGCGGCGAGGATCGCCTCCCGCTGGAAACCAGCCGCCCGGGAATCTTCGCGATCGGCGACGTCCGCTCAGGATCTGTGAAGCGCGTGGCCGCATCGGTCGGCGACGGCGCCCAGGTCGTCGCCGCGATCCATCAATATCTCGCCTATCGGGCCGAACAGCCGACGGCGGTTCAGCCCAAGATGCAGGTCACCCTTGCGGAGTAGTGATTACTCCCACTCGATCGTGCCCGGCGGCTTCGACGTATAGTCGTAGACCACGCGGTTGATCCCCCGCACCTCGTTGACGATGCGCGTCGCCACCCGGCTCAGGAAGGCGGCGTCGAACGGGTAGATGT
>DASUVP010000155.1:0-8234 GCA_036378895.1 Sphingomicrobium sp. | reverse complement strand
ATATGCTGGGCCACTGTATTGCCTACCGCATGGCTGACCTGGCACCTCTCATAGAAACCCATGAACATCGTTGGATGCGTGCCTGGGTCGCACGAGATACACGGTCCTTGAAAGCACTCACGTCCAGAAATTTCAGGATGGTCATAGGATCGAGGCCGTCTGTCCTTCTGGACGCCAAAAGTTGGCTGGAAGCAGCCACCACCCGCTATTTGTGTGAGTCATATCGCTTCGGTGACATCTATGCTCGTCAGTTGGGTTCGATGGCGGTGTTTGCAACTCAGCTTGAACTGCAAGCAACGATAGACGGGCACGATTGGTCGGGCCGGTTTTGGATCACCGACCTGTGGGGAAAGAGCACGGTACGCCGAAATTGGCGTATGACCGAGCGGCTCGTGTCGCGGCTCGAAGAATCGGACATCCGGACAGCTATCCGCTCGCTGCAGCTTTGGCGTTAGGCTGCCCAACGTCCGCAATGGAATGCGGACACTAATCGTCCAAGGTAACCAGGACTAATGTCCGCAATGGGTCGAAAGCGGACACTAGCGATCACTGCGGCCTTGGCAGCAACAGGGAGAGCAATTTCGCCCGGCACTCACCGTCGACGATGCCGTCGATCATGTCCGGCCGGAACCGCCGCTGAAAGGCGATCACCGCCTTCTGCTCGTCCGTGACATCATAGCCGAAGCGCTCCAGCGCCAGCAGGAATGCGGCGTCGGTCCAGAAGGGATCGATCAGGTCGCGCGTCGGGCTTGGTAGCGCCAGACGATAACGTGCGAGTGCTTCCCACGGAAAAAGCTCGCCAGGGTCTTCCTTGCGCGCCGGCGCGACATCGGAATGACCGACGACGTTTCCTCGACCGACGCCATGGCGATCCTTGATGTCGGCGACGAGGGGAATGAGCGACGCGATCTGCTCGTCGGGAAAGTTGCGGTAGCCGAACTCGTGGCCCGGATTGACCAGCTCGATGCCGACGCTCGCGCTGTTGACGTCGGAAATCCCGCGCCACCGCGACTTGCCGGCATGCCAGGCGCGCTTCTCCTCATCGACCAGGCGGTAGACCGTGCCGTCCTCATCGACGAGATAATGGCAGGAGACTTTGGCTTGAGGCGAACAAAGGCGATTGAGCGCCCCCTCGCAGTCCGGCATGCCGGTATAGTGAAGGACGATCATCGAGACCGGCATCGTTCGGTCGTCGAAGTTCGGCGACGGCCTTTCGATCATGTCCAGATCCATGCACGCCATGGCGCACAGCAGCAGGGGCTAGGTCAACCCCTGACGGCAGTTCTGCGCTCCTCGCCGCCGCGACGATCCGACTTGTCGCGGTGGTCGAGACGATAGAGGCCGCGGGCCTTGCCGTCGGCGGTCAGTTTCTTGGTCTGGCCAATGACGGTTTCTCCGGCGCCGAGCATGAGCCACCCGTCTTCCGCCATCGACGACGCCAGCCGGTCGAAGGCCAGCTTCTTCTTCTCGGCGCAGAGATAAAGCAGGACGTTGCGGCACAGCACGATGTCGAAGCTGCCGGCGTGCGGCGGGCTGTCGAGCAGATTGTGGACGTGGAAGCGGACGTTCCTGCGCAGCGGCTCTGCGATCCGCCAGCCGTCGCCGCACTCCTCGAACCAGCGGATGGTCTGGGTGATGGCGAGCCCGCGCTGGACTTCGAACTGGGTGTAGACGCCGTTGCGCGCGCGATCGATGACGCAGCTCGAGACGTCGGTGCCGAGGATGTCGATCGTCCAGCCGCGCCATTTCTCCGGATCGTCGGCAAACAGCATCGCCAGCGAATAGACTTCCTGTCCTGTCGAGCAGCCCGCCGACCAGATGCGGATACGCTTCTTCGACGCGCGCTTCACCGCCAGCGCGGGCAAGGCATATTTCGACAAGGTATCGAAGGGCGTCCGGTCGCGGAAGAAGTAGGTCTCGTTGTTCAGCAGCGCCTCGACCACCTGGTCCGACAGGCCCGGCTCTTTGTTCATCACCAGGATGGTGATCAGCTCGTCCAGCGTCCCGATCCCGCGGTAGCGCATCAGAGCTGCGAGAGCCGTCTCGATCCGCCAGCGGCGGCTCATGGTCAGTTGCTGGCCGGTCCTCGCCTCGAGCAGCCCGGCGAGGATTCGGCTGGAGCTATCGCTTATCTGCAAGCGGAGCCTCCCACCCTCGACGCGATACGCCGCGCGAGCTTGTCGGGAGGCATGATGGCGCAGGCCAGGCCGGCTTCGAGGATTGCACGCGGCATCCCCCAGACGGCGCAGCTCGCTTCGTCCTGGGCCAGGACCGAGCCGCCCTGGGCAACGATCCGGGCCGCGCCCTGGACTCCGTCACGGCCCATTCCGGTGAGCACCACGCCCGCCGCAGCCGCTCCATAAAGCGCGCTGACCGACTGGAACATCGGGTCGAGCGAGGGCATGCAGCCCGAATAAGATGCGCTTCGGTCGAGGTGGACCACCGCGCCGTCGGGACCCTCGACCACCAGCAAATGCGCGTCGCCCGGGGCGATGATCACGCGGTCGGGAAGGAGCGTCATCCCCTCCTCCGCAACCAGCGTCTCGCGCTTCGCGGCAATGCCGAGCTGGCGCGCGAATACCGGCATGAACGGGGCCGGAAGGTGCTGCGTGACGAGGATCGGAACCCCGATGCGCTTCGGAAGCGTCTCGAAGAAGCTGTTGAGCGCGTGGATCCCGCCCGTCGATGCCCCGACCGCGAGCAGCTCCATCGGCTCGGTGGACATGGCGCGGAGCGGGGCGTTGATCGCTGGCGAGACGGGCTTCGCAACGGCCGGGCGATTATCGTCGGCATAGCCGAGCGCCTTCAGCCGTGAGACCAATACTTCGGAAAAGCGCCCGTTGAAGCGCCCCGTCCCCGGCTTCGGCAGGGCATCGGCGGCTCCAAGCGCGAGCGCAGCGACCGTCTCCTCGGCGCCCTCCTCGGCCATGGACGAAACGATCATGATGTGCGCGCCGCACGCATTGTCGAGAATACGCGGGATCGAGCGCAGGCCGCCGGCGCCCGGCATTTCGAGGTCGAGCAGGATGGTGTCGACGCGGACGGCCTGAAGCGCGTCGATCGCGTCCTCGGCGGTTCCCGCAGAGGCAACCAGCTCAAACGCGTCGTCGCTGGCGACCATCCGGGAAAGAACCGACCGCGCGACGACGCTGTCGTCGACGATCATCAGGCGGATACGGCGTTTTTTTACTGGCGGGGCCGGCTGGCGGTCCCGCGACCTGGCGAGCGCCCGCTCCATGGCCACGCTCTCAGGCTACGCCGACGAGCTGAAGCTTGATGTGGAGCGTCTCGCGGTCGAAGGGCTTCATCACATATTCGTCGGCACCGGCTTCGAGAGCGGCGCGGATGTGCGCCATGTCGTTCTCGGTGGTGCAGAAGACGACCTTGGGCTGGTCCTCATGCCCGCGCTGGCGAAGCAGGCGGAGGAATTCCATCCCGCTCATCACGGGCATGTTCCAGTCGAGCAGGACGACGTCCGGCATCTTCGCTTCGCAGCGCGACAGGGCCTCACGCCCGTCTCCGGCCTCATCGACCTCGAAGTCGAGAGTCTCGAGGATATGCCTCGCGACCTTACGAATGACCTTCGAGTCATCGACGATCAAACAGCTCTTCATGCGCACTTGCTTCCCACCAGTCTTCTGATTGCTCTCTAGCCGCTAACGGTAACGAAGAGCTTAAGCAGCTTTCGCTTCGATTCCGCCGACCAAAGCGGCGATGTCGATCAGCAGCATCGGACCTTCTTCGGTCTCCACCATGCCCCGGGAGACGCGCTCCCAGCCGGGGCCCATTGCAGCGCGGATTGCCGACGGCGCGGACAGGACCTCGACGACGTCTTCGACCAGGTCGACGATCAATGCGTAATGATGGCCGTCCAGCTCGACGACCGCCGCTTCGCGGATGCCGTCGGAGCAGTCGGTCACACCGAGCTCGAGCGAGCGCATGCAGTCGATGACGGTGAGGACGCGGCTACGCAGGGCCGACAGGCCGGCGACGTGCGGCGCAGCCCGCGGAACCGGGATCAGAGTGTCGAGCTCGACGACGGACTCCACGGCGGCGGCAGGAAGGGCCACGCGCTCTCCGGCGATGACAACGACCAGCAGAAGCTCGGACATTAGCGCCCTCCCCCGCTTGCCGACTTGAGCGCCATCAGCAGAGCGGCACGGTCGTAGCGATAGATTGTCTCGTCCTTCTTGGACGCCGGATCCGGTTCCGCGCGTAGGCGGATCGTCCGGGCGGCAGTGGCGTCCTCGGCCGATGCATCGGAAAGGATCGCAAGGTCGACTTCGAACTCGTCGGCTTCCGAAACGACGCGATAGCCCGCGGCCTCGACGATCGGACGGAGCATGTTCTGCATCCACGGATCATCCGCCGGGAGCCGGCAGATGGGCTGCAGCGGCATGCGCTCGGTTTCCGTCAGGAAGGTCGAGAATAGCCAATGCGGATCGACCAGCTCGGCCGGTTCGCCGGCAACCAAGGTGACCGCGCAAATTTCACCCGGATGTTCGGCCGGGATGATGTCATTGGCGATCGCGGAAAGATCGATGACTTCCTTGAAGGCGTAGCCGATTTCGCACGTGCCATCGTTGAGCCGGAACAGGCGGACCTTTTCCTGCGGCAGATCGCCGTTGACGCCCGCCAGCGGCAGGATGGCCTCGCCCAGCTGGACACGAAGCTGACCCGCGCCGGGGCGGATCGCGGTGGCCGGCACTTCCTCGATGCGGTCGACGACCGCGAGGCGCATGGCCCTCCGCGCCCCGTCGAGGCCGCGGAAAAGCAGGACAGGCGCATCGACCTCGGCCGGGGTCGAAGAGGTTTCGGCAATCCGCGCGGCGCGGTCGTGCGCTTCCAGCTTCACTCCCCCAACCTGAGCGATGCCGGCCGGATCGAAGAGCAGGATCGGGCTGCCGTCGTCTGCGAGGGTCGTTCCGGCATAAAGCCCGGTTGCCATCACCGCCGGAGCTGCAGGCTTCACCACTAGCTCCTCATGGTCGTGGATGCGATCGACCGCGAGCGCGTAGACATCCGCGCCAGCCGGCCGAAGGACGACCAGGCTGCGCTCCTGCTCGGGAATGTCGCTTTCGATCCCGAGCACGTCGGACAGAGCAATCTCGGGGACACGGCGGCCGCGAATGGTGGCGACCCCCGCCCCGCCGAGCTTTTCGAGCGTGACGCTTTCGCCATTCGCCCGAACGATCTCGTCGATCGCGGATCGCGGAATAGCAAAGCTCTGGCCTGCAACCGACACCGTCAGCGCCGGGATGATGGTCAGGGTGAGCGGGACGCGAAGGGTCATCCGCGTGCCGGCACCGATAGTGCTGTCGACCTCGACGATGCCGCCGATACGCTCGATGTTCGAGCGAACGACGTCCATGCCGACGCCCCGCCCGGAGATCGCCGTGACTTCCTTGGCGGTCGAAAGCCCCGCCTCGAAGATCAGGGCAAGTTGCTCCCGGGGGCTGAGGTCGGCCGCATCGGACTTCTCGATCACTCCGGCTGCGATCGCCTTTTCCACAAGCTTCTTGCCGTTGATCCCGCGGCCGTCGTCCTGGATGTCGATCAGGATCTGATTTCCGGACTGGCGCGCCGAAACGGACAGAAGGCCGATCTCGCGCTTGCCGGCCTTGAGCCGGTCGGCCGGAAGTTCGATCCCATGATCGACCGCGTTGCGAATGATGTGCGTCAGCGGGTCGCGGATCATCTCGATCATCTCGCGATCGAGCTCGACGTCGCCGCCTTCGATGTCGACGAGGATCTGCTTGCCGAGCTCCGCGGAAAGGTCGCGGACCATGCGCGGCAGTGCGACGAACAGGTTTTCGATGCGCTGCATGCGCGTGCGGGTGATGGCGTCGCGCATTTCGGCGATGATTGTGGACAGCCTCTCGAACGCGCCGTCGACCGCGACCTCGCCCGTCGTTTCGCGGAGTCGGCGCGCCAGCTCGTTGCGGGCGAGCACCATGTCGGAAACGCCGCTCATCAGACGATCGAGCAGCTCGACCGAAAGGCGGATCGTGCGCGGCGCAGCGGCCTTGCTTTGCGCCTCGGCGACGGTGGCGGCCACAGGGGCGACCTGAACGTCCGCGCGCTCCTGAAGCGCCACGATCAGGGTGCTGTCTTCCCCGGCGGGGAATTCCTCGCCCGCGTCGAGCGCGGCGATCATCTCGGCGATCCGGTCGATGATCGCCAGGACCGCACTGACGAGGGCGGGGTCGGCTTGGCGGCGTCCGGCGCGGACCTCGGCGAGCGCGTCTTCGGCGGCGTGGCTCAGCGCTTCCAGGCGCGGAAAATCGAAGAAGCCGCAATTGCCTTTGACGGTGTGCACGAAGCGGAAAATGGAATCGAGCCGCGCACGATCGTCCGGAGATGCTTCCCAGGCGACGATCTCGCCGCCGAGCGCCTCTAGCATTTCCCGGCATTCGGCGATGAATTCGGAAATCAGATCGTCCATCGGTACGCGGTCCCGTCCCCCTGCGAGCCCGCTTATGCCGCCTAGGAGTTAATGCGCCGTTATCCGTGATCGACGGTCAGCCCCGGGGGATTGTAGCCCCGATGATCAGCACTTCAGGGGAGGGTTCGGACAGCTGGATGCTCCCGCCCGCTTCACGCGCCAGCGCCTGGGCGAGCCACGCGCCGGCGACGCGCGGTTCGATCTCTGCGCCCTCTTGCGCGCCATTGCTGAGCATTTCCCGAAGACCGGCGTCGAGCATCACCCGAGGCCCCTCACCCCGGATCGCAATTTCGAGCCCCAACCGGGTTGTCTCGGTGCCGATGTCGAGGCGACCGCCGCGCACAAGGGCGTCGCCTGCTATCAAAGCCAGATTGAGCAGGAGCTTCATCGCTCCCTTGGAGAGCTTCTCGTCGGCGACCATCCAGCCGAGCTCGATCCGGCGCTCGGCCCCGAAGATCCCCTGGAGTGCGACTCTCGCTTCGTTCGCGTCGATCAACTCGCCGAAGCCGCCCCCGGCGCCGAATGCCAGGCGGAAGAATTTGAGCTTGTTCGCCGTCGCCCGTGCGCTGTCGCCGAGCAGCTCGAGGCACTGCGCCCGCATCGCGGGATCCTGCTCGTCCGCCAATAGCTCGATGCCGTTGTTGAGCGCTCCGACTGGCGACATCAGGTCGTGACAGAGCCTCGAACACAGGAGGCTGGCAAGATCTACGGCTTTCATGGGCGCGTGAATGAGCCAGAGTTTAACAGGGCGCAAGTTTACTGGTCATTGAATGGACAAAACCAATTCCCATATTCCTGATGTGGGGGGCCACCAGGTCATCAATGTCGAGCTCGCGCCAGGCCATGCCGGCTGGCGGCTGGATCGCGCGCTCGCCGACGCCGTGCCGACGCTGTCGCGCGAGCGTCTGAAGTCACTGATCCGCAGCGGCGCGCTCGAATCTCTGGAAGCAGCGGCGGTCCGCGACCCGGCCTTGAAGGTCCGCGGGGGCGAGGCTTTTCTGCTCACCGTCCCGGAGCCTGCGTCCGCACACAACGAGCCGCAGGACATTCCGCTGAGGATCGTCTTCGAGGACGAGCATCTGCTGGTCGTAGACAAGCCCGCGGGCCTCGTCGTTCATCCCGCCGCCGGAAATCCCGATGGGACCTTGGTCAACGCACTGCTCCACCATTGCGGGGGAAGCCTTTCCGGGATCGGCGGCGTTGCCCGCCCGGGCATCGTCCACCGGATCGACAAGGACACGTCAGGGCTGCTCGTCGTCGCCAAGACCGACGTGGCGCATGAGGGCCTCGCGAAGCAGTTCGCCGCACACAGCATCGAGCGGCGCTATCTGGCGATCGTGAACGGCGTACCGAAAACCGCTGAAGGCACGGTGGACGCGCCGCTCGCCCGCTCTTCGACGAACCGCAAGAAGATTTCGATCGTCGAAGGAGGCCGCGGAAAGCGAGCCGTAACCCATTGGCGTCGAATGGAAATCCTGCGCGAAGCAGCTTTGGTGGAATGCCGGCTCGAGACGGGCCGGACTCATCGGGTCCGGGTACACATGGCCTCCATCGGCCACCCTTTGCTCGGGGATCCGGTTTACGGCCGTTCCGGAAAGAACAGCCGTGAACTGTTGAAAAGACTGAGTTTTCATCGCCAGGCCCTGCACGCCGCGGAGCTTGGATTTGTTCACCCCGTAACGAAGAACCGCCTGTCGTTCGCTAGTGGCATGCCAGCCGACATGCAGGAACTGTTCACCGCTCTTTTGGTATAGGATTTAGATGGCTAGGACGCATAATAGCGGCCGGC
>DASUVP010000154.1:0-6635 GCA_036378895.1 Sphingomicrobium sp. | reverse complement strand
CTACAGTTTTGCCAGTGTGGCAAGCCCTCCGCGAATCGGCAATGGGAGGGATTTATCCTGTGGCGCGTGGTTTGTTCCCGCGAGGGCATGCGCGACGCCGAGACCGCGCTCGGCTGGCCAGCCCGGGCGGGCAAGCTCGTGCTAACCCTCGCGCTTGACCGCGTCGCCACCTATTACCGGAGTGCCTGAAAGCGGCCTAGCGGTGACCGCCGCTGCCCTTCTGGCCCGTCTTGCGGGCGCGAGAACCCATCTCGGTCGTCCGTCCGGTCATCGAGGCCTTCTTCTGCTCCATCTGGCGGTCGCGGATCGTCGGATCGCGCATGTTGTTCCGGCCTTCGTCCTTGCCGCTGTGGCTGCGCATTGCATTTCTCCCATGCTATGGAAGGGACAACGGGCTCGCGGACGTGGATATCCGCGGCTCGACCTTCAGCGGGAGGCAATTCGTCATGATTTTGTTTGGCTCGACGCTTTCGCCGTTCGTTCGCAAGGTTGCGGCCTACATGCGCGAAAAGGGGCTGGAGTTCGAACTGCAGCCGACCGGATTTCCCAATCATTCGCCAGAATTCTGCGCCGCCAGTCCGTTCAAGAAGATGCCGGCGTTCCAGGACGGCGATTACTGCCTCTCCGACTCGAGTGCGATCATCCACTATCTCGAGGCCAAGCATCCAGCTCCGGAACTGATCCCTGCCGAGCCCCAGGCCCGCGGAAGGGTGATCTGGTTCGACGAATTTTCAGACACGATCATGGCCGCGTGCGGGGCGAAGATGTTCTTCAACCGGATCGTCGCGCCGCGCTTCATCGGCCTTCCGGGCGACGAGAATGCTGCCAAGGCGGCCGAGACCAACGAATTGCCGCCGATCCTCGATTACGTGGAGCAGATCGTGCCTGAGCGAGGCGGCTACCTTGTCGGCGACAAGCTCACGCTCGCGGACATTTCGGTCGCCAGCCCGTTCGTGAACCTGCGCCATCTGGGGACTGATCTCGACCAGGGCCGCCATCCCCGTACGACCGCCTACGTCGAGCGGATCCTCGCTCGGCCAAGCTTCGCGCCGCTCGTCGAGAAGGAAGTCGCAATCCTCCAACGGACCGCGGTCCCAGCCGAATAACGAAAAGGCGCCGCGGTGGGCAACGGACGCGACGCCTTCCCGAAAGTTCAGACGTCAGCTGCTTCTGTCGCTTGATCCTTCGATATCGCTGTCGCGATCCTGTGAGCGTTCCGTATCGCGCTCGATGTCACTGCCCTGGTTGGACGCGCCGCGGCCCTGCTCGGCGAAGCCGGACTTGGGGGTCCCGCCCTGCTGCAGATATTCGCCGGAGTCCTGGCCCTCGCTGCCGACGAAGCCCTCGCCCTGCGGCTCGGACTGGCGGCCGCTCAGCCCACCGGCGAAGCTCCCCGGCTGATCCTGGCCGAGATCCTGCTGGTCGGCGCGGCCTGCGAGCGTCGTGTTGCCCTGTGTGCCGAGATCGGCTTGGCCGGTACCGCTTTGACCCTGCTGGCCGGTCTCGCCCGGTTCGGACGCTTGCCCGAACTCGGTGTTGCCCATTCCGGTGCTGCGCGGCGGCTCGGAACCCTGGCCGGACTGACCTGCATTATTGTCGTTTTGCTGGCCGAGCGGCTGCTGCTGTCCGCTTCCCTCGTTCTGATCGCGGGATTTTTCGCGTTCGTTTTCCATAACTTCGGACTCCTCCACAAACGCCCCGCTTGCTCTCGAACCGCACAACTAGGCTGGGGGCATTGCCGTTCCGGACCGCCCTGGGCGATTCCGACGAGCCGACGGATGCGAACGCGTTTCGCGACGAACCGAACGCCGCCCACAAGAAAAAGGCCGCCGGATTTCTCCAGCGGCCCATTCTTTGGAACTGCGGAACCGAGCTTACTGCTCGTCTTCGGTAGTCTCGGTTGCTTCGGCCTCGGCCGGAGCAGCTTCCGCCTCGGCTTCGACCGGAGCGGCAGCTTCTTCGGCAGCGGCTTCGGGAGCGAGCTCCTCAGCGGCCGGCGCGGCCTCTTCCTCGAACATCTGGGCGAGGACGTCGACGCCCTGCGCCTGCAGGTCCGCCTCTTCCGGCGAGCGGGCGACGTTGACCTTGACGGTCACGGCGACCTCCGGATGCAGCGCGACCTTCACGTCGTGCACGCCGATGTTCTTGATCGGACGATCGAGAACGATCTGACTCTTGGTGACCTTGGCGCCTTCGCCTTCCAGCGCCTCGACGATGTCGCGGGCCGAAACCGAGCCGTAGAGCTGGCCGGTGTTCGACGCCTGGCGGATGAGTTTGACGGTCTTGCCATCGACGCCCTTGGCAGCCTTCTCGGCATCCGAGCGACGCTCGGCATTGTCCGCCTCGATCTTCGCCCGATTGGCTTCGAAGACCTTGCGGTTGCCTTCGTTGGCGCGGAGCGCCTTTTTGTTCGGCAGCAGATAGTTCCGCGCGAAGCCGTTCTTGACGTTCACGACGTCGCCGATGCTTCCAAGCTTCTCGACGCGCTCGAGCAGGATGACTTCCATGTCTCTTGCTCCTTATTTCACGACATAGGGAAGCAGGCCGATGTGGCGGGCGCGCTTGATCGCCTTCGCCAGCTCGCGCTGCTTCTTGGTGGACACCGCAGTGATGCGGCTCGGGACGATCTTGCCACGCTCGGACATGAAGCCCTGGAGCAGACGGACGTCCTTGTAATCGATCTTGGGGGCGTCCTTGCCCGAGAACGGGCAGCTCTTGCGGCGGCGGAAGAATGCACGTGCCATGAGTTACGCCTCCACTTCTTCGCCACGCGGGGCGCGGTCGCCACGATCACCGCGGTCACGACCAAAGCCGCTGCGGTCGCCACGGTCGTCGCCACGCGGACCGCGCTCACGGTCGCGCTCGCCGCGGCGCATCATCGCGGACGGTCCGCTCTCATGCTCGTCGACGCGGATCGTGAGGAAACGGATCACGTCCTCGTTGATGTTGGTCTGGCGCTCCAGTTCGGCAATCGCCGGGGCCGGCGCGTCGACGTCGAGGGCGACGTAGTGCGCCTTGCGGTTCTTGGCGATGCGATAGGCCAGGTTGCGAAGACCCCAAGTCTCCGTCTTGACGACCTTCCCGCCATTGTCGGTGATGATCTTGGTAGCGTTTTCCGCAAGCGCATCGACCTGGGCCTGGGCCAGATCCTGACGCGCGAGGAAAACATGCTCGTAGAGCGGCATGCTTTATCTCACTGTTGGCCGATCGTTGACGTACCCCAGTGGCACGCCCCTCCGGCTGTCGTCCAAAAAATTACTGGGGCACAAGCGAAGCCTGCACCCCATCGCGGCGGCCTATGACGAAATGATGCGGAAAAGGCAAGTCCGCGGACGCGTCGTTGGCGGACGCCTGTTCGTCGAAAACGGATTGCACTGTCAGCTGGTGAAGCAAGCGTTCCCCAATTCCGAGGGGGCAGGCCAATGTCAGTCAATCGCCGTGATTTTATCAAGACCGCGGCGGCGGTGGGAGCCTCGATCGCCTGGGTCGGAAATGCGCGGGCGTCGCGGAGCAACTGGAAGCAAAGCAGCGAACATTTCCCGGAAGGCGTAGCTTCCGGCGACCCCGGTCCGCACAGCGTCATCCTCTGGACCCGGCGTCCTTATGAAGACGGGGATCGTCGGCGGCTCACGGTTGAGGTTGCCGAGGACGAGGCTTTCGAACGCGTGGTCTCGAATTCCCGAACGCCCGTGTCGGCCGCTGCCGATTGGACTGCGCGTGTACTGGTCGGGGGTCTGAAGCCCGCGCACGTGTACTGGTACCGCTTTACCGATTCAGAGGGCAACGGCAGCCGCATCGGCCGAACTATAACCGCGCCGGCGGACAATGACGGCCGCCCCGTCAATTTCGCCTTCGTCAGCTGCCAGGATGTCAATGAAGGCAAGCTCAATGCCTATCGCCGGATGATCTTCGAGGATGAGCGCGCCGCGCCGGCCGAGCAACTCGGCTTCGTGCTGCACCTCGGCGATTTCATTTACGAGGTCGTGCAATATCCGGAGGAAGTGAAGACTCGTTACGACCGGACGATCTACGAAGTTGCCCGCCTTCCCGCTGCTCCTGACTCCTTCAAGGTATCCAACTTCCACATCCCGCTGACGGTTGATGGGTACCGGGCAATCTACAAGGGATATCTGCAAGACCCCGACCTGCAGGACGCCCGCGCGCGCTGGCCGTTCGTGTGCATGTGGGACAATCACGAATTCTCGTGGCAAGGCCGACAGAGCGTGGTTCAGGCGGGTGGCAAGCCGCAGCCCGGCCAGACCGTCAAGGTAGCCGCCAACCAGGCCTGGTTCGAATACATCCCGGCCCGCGTAAAGGCGCCGAGTGGCTCGCTTGCCGAGTTCGGGCCGCCTCCGGTCAAGAATGCCGAGATCGACCAATGGGACGCGAACGGCCTCGGCATCGAGCCCAACAATCTGACCGCCATCCGCAGCCTGATCGCTTATCGCGCGCTCCGCTACGGCAAGCATCTCGACCTTCTCATCACCGACCAGCACAGCTTCTGCGGGGACGACCCGACCGACTCCGAGGGAGTCGAAAAGATCTATGATCCCGCCTTCAACGGTATGTTCTCCGAAGAGGCCATGATCGCGCTCGACGCCGGCCGCGCCTTCGAAGGCGGGAAACCGCCAGCCGAGCTCCATTTCCGCGATGCGAGCATTCCCAACCCGCGCAAGGACAGGCCGCCGCGAACCATACTGGGCGTCGAGCAGAAGGCGTGGTTCAAAGATAAGCTTCGCGGATCGAAGGCGACCTGGAAGATCTGGGGCAATTCGCTCGGCGCGATCGACCAGCGCGTGGACCCGCAGAACCTCCCAGCCGGAATGCGCGAGAAGCCGTGGCCCGCGGAGACCTATGCGATGATGGGCAGCAACGACTATGGCGCGGCCTACGCCGAGCGGACAGAGATTTACGATCTCATCCGCGACGCGAAGATCACGGGCTTTGCCATCGTTTCAGGCGACCGGCACAGCTTCTGGGCCGGCTATGCGGCCGCTGCGCTTCCGCCGCGCAAGTTCGAGCCTGTAGGTTTAAGCTTCGTCGTCGGGTCCTTGGTCAGCCCGGGCGGCATGGAAGCGTGGGAACACGGGTTCAAGAAGGACCGGACGCTGCGCCCGCTCTATCTCGCCGACCGTCCCGACGGGAAGGTCGTATGCACGTACAACATGATGCTCAAGCACGGCGTCCGCTCGGCCGTCGAATACGCCAAGTCGTTCGATCTTGAGAGGGCGCGGGCACTGTCTAATCCGGCGCTCGCGCCGCATCTGGAATTCCTTGATGCGGGTGGGCACGGTTATGCAAAGGTGCGGCTCAGCGCCAGCGAGATGCGAACCGAATTCGTATGCATCCCGCGCCCGGTGACGCGCAGCGAGCGGCCGGACGGCGGCCCACTTCGCTACAGGGTCGTTCACAGCGCGCGGCTGTGGCGCGCCGGCGAGCGGCCGAAACTGAGGCAGCAGGTGCTCGAAGGCGATCCCGGCCTGTCGACCTAATGCCCTGTTCGTCACGCTCGAGCCCGAAGCAGCCGACGGGGCGATCCGGCGTTCGAATTGTGTTGCAAAGGAAGCCGGGATAGCGCTCGGCACATCGTGTCCGGTCATCCCCTCGCCATCCTGTTGAACGGCCCTCTCGGCATCGGCAAATCGACGCTTGGAGAGGTGCTCGGCGAGGCGGTGGAACGGTCAGTTACGATCGATGGCGACCAGCTGCTTGCGCTCAACCCTTCGCCCAATGACGAAAACAGTGCTCTGCACCAAGTCGTGGCGCTGCTCGTCGAGCATCATCTTTCGCGAGGATATGACCGCTTCATCCTCAATCATTACTGGTCGAGCGCGGCGCAAATCTCCGATCTCATGGCGGGGCTCCAGTCTATCGACCCACGGTTTCAGGTGCATTGCTTTCGCCTGACACTGCCGAAGGAAGAGAATTTGCAAAGAATCGCACTGCGTCAGAAGGTCCGTGCGATCGACGAGACGGAGTTCGAAGCGGAGCATTTCACGGAAGAGCACGCTCTGCTCACCGCGGCAGGCGACGAGCTGGGCATGCCGTTCGACGTGTCCGACCCGCCTGACGTGCTCGCCGCCAGGCTGATCAAAGCGCTCGGCATCTAGACCCTTTTCATTGTCTGTCACACCGGCCCGTGGCACATGGCGGACATGGCGACACAGCTGAAATCCGTCGATCCGACGAGGGACCCTCTGGAGGACATGAGCCTGCCCGGCTGGCTCTATTACGACCCGGAGTTCTTCGAGGCGGAGAAGCGCGCCTTCCTGCGCGCCGCGCCGCAGGTCGTTTGCCACGAGAGCGAGATTGCCGAGCCCGGCGAATGGCGGACGATCGAATATCTCGGCGAGAGCGTGATCGTCATTCGTGGCGACGACGGCGAGGTCCGCGCCTTCTCGAATGTCTGCCGCCATCGCGGCTCTCGACTGGTCGACGGCGAAGGCGGCTGCTTGAAGGTCCTGACCTGCCCATACCACGCCTGGAGCTATGCTCGGGACGGCCGGCTGGTCGGGGTGCCGCACCGGCAGGAATATCCGGGGCTGCAGACCGAGAAGCTCAGCCTTTTCCCGGTCGCACTGGAGTCCTGGCGGGGGTTCATCTTCGTCTCGCTAGAGCCCGGCGCGCCGTCCGTG
>DASUVP010000153.1:0-10445 GCA_036378895.1 Sphingomicrobium sp. | reverse complement strand
GGCGATGGTCGATTCCCAGCTTCGCCCGGAGGGCGTGAACGACCCGGCCGTGATCGCGGCTATGTCGCACGTCCCGCGCGAACAGTTCGTTCCCGACGAGCAGATGCCGCTGGCCTATATCGACCGAGACATCCCGCTGTGTGAGGGGAGGGCGATTCCAGCGCCCGCGGTGCTCGGCCTGCTGCTGACCGCGCTGGCTCCCCTTCGCGGAGAGCGAGCGCTCGTGGTCGGCGCCGCGACTGGCTATTCCGCCGCCGTCATGGCCGCGATGGGCCTCAAGACCACGGCTGTCGAATCCTCCCCGGCGCTGGCATCCGCCGCCCGCAAGAACGGTGTCGAAGTCGCCGAAGGGCCGCTGGAAGCCGGTCATGCCAGGAATTCGCCCTATGCGCTGATCCTCATCGACGGAGCGGTGGAATTCATCCCCGATGCTCTGATCGACCAGCTCGAGGAGGGCGGCCGGCTAGGCGCGGCGGTCATCGGCAAGGGCATCACCCGCCTCGTCACCGGCCACAAGGCAGGCGGCGGCTTCGGCTATCTGACCATCGCCGATGCGGCCGTTCCGTCGCTACCCGGCTTCCAGCGCCCGCGGGCCTTCACCTTCTGACCTTCGGGAGTTCCCCAGTCGTGACTCGCAACATCGCTTTTGCCACGCTTGCCGCAGCGCTGCTGACCGGCACTGCGTCCGCGGACACGCTTCGGGAAGCGCTCGTGTCGACCTACAACAGCAACCCGACGATCATGGCGCAGCGCGAAGTGCTCAAGGGCACCGACGCAAATGTCGCGATCGCGCGCTCGGCGGGGAGGCCCCAGATCAGCGGCACCGCCGGGCTCAACCAGGACCTGACCCGGACGGGCGGGGGAAACGGCCGCAACTTCTCGGCCGGGGTGGACGTCAGCTACCCTATTTTCAGCGGCGGCAGCGTCCGTAACCAGATCGCCGCCGCCAAGACCCGTGTGGATGCGGGGAGGGCAACCCTGCGCGCGGTCGAAGGAGACATCTTCACCGAGGCGGTAGCCGCCTACATGGACGTCATCCGCGACCGCGCGATCGTGGAGCTGAACCGGAACCAAGTGCAGGTCCTCGACACGAACCTGCAGGCGACGCGCGACCGTTTCGAGATCGGCGATTTGACCCGCACCGACGTTGCCCAGTCGGAGGCGCGGCTTCAGCTCGCCCGATCGAGCCTCGCCACGGCGGAGGCCCAGCTGGCCGCGAGCGAGGAGAATTATCGTCGCGTCATCGGGCACAAGCCGGATGCGCTTTCGCCGCCGCCGCCGCTTCCGCCGCTTCCCTCGTCGCCCGAAGAAGCCGTGCGGATCGCTTTGGCGAGCAATCCGGACCTGATCGCGATCAACCAGCAGGCGCGCGCGGCGGGCCTCGACGTGAATGTCGCCCGGGCGACTCGGCTGCCGACGGTCTCGGCAATCGGAAGCGGTCGCTACACCAACTACCTCGGGACCGCGGACGAACAGTTCGCCCCGGGCGCAGCCCAGTCGACCACGTCGACCGGCGCCGGGGTTCAGGCTCGAATCCCGCTCTACCAGGGCGGTCTGCCTGCGGCCCGGATCCGCCAGGCCCAGGCGGCCGAGATGCAATTGCTCGAGCAGGCCGTGGGCACGGAGCGCGCGGTCGTCGCGACGACCCGTTCGGCCTTTGCGGCTTATGAGGCTGCGCAGAGGGCGATCCAGTCGAACCAGACCGCGGTCAACGCCAACGAGCTCGCGCTGGAGGGCGCCCGCGCCGAGCAGAGCGTCGGCACACGCACCGTGCTCGAAGTGCTCAACGCGGAGCAGGAGCTGCTGAACTCGCAGGTCGCCCTGGTGAGCGCGCGGCGCGACGCCTATGTGGCCGGCTTCCAGCTTCTGAACGCGATGGGCCAGGCCGAGGCGCAGGACCTCGGGCTTGAGGGTGGCCCCCTGTACGATCCGCTGGGCAATTACCGCCGGGTTGCTGGCGACTGGAGCGACTGGGCCGGCGAGCGGCGCGGCGCCCCCGTGTCGACCCGCACCGTCACCCCCGAGGAGGCGGCCGGGACGCCCGTGGCTCCGACGACGACGCCTCAAGGGGTGACACCGCCCCGCCAATAAGCGATACCTTCGCTCATGATTGCGACCGGCCGTGAGCCCTCGATGGAAGAAATCCTCGCGTCGATCAAAAAGGTGATCGCCGAGGACAAGGACGCTCGCGCTGCGGAATCGGCGGTTCCCCAGCCCAAGCACGACTTCGACGAGGAGGAGGATGACGTCCTCGAGCTGAACGAGGAGCTAGCTCCGAGGGCGGACCTCGGCCCTCCATTGATCGACGAGGCCGTTGCCGGCGCCAGCCGGAGCTCGCTCGAGCAGCTCAGCACGGTCGCCGCGAGCATTCCCGCCGCGCCTCCGCAAGCCAATCCGCTCGAGGAAATGGTCCGCGAGATGCTCCGACCCATCCTCAAGCAATGGCTGGACGACCATCTTCCCCGACTCGTCGACGAGCATGTGAAGCGCGAGATTTCGCGGATCACCGGGCGCCCTCTCTAAAGATTCCGCTGCGTCTCTTCGGAGCTCTGACGGTTGATGCTGCATCGCCGCATCGCTAACCGCGTCCGGCGATGAGCGAACTGCCGAAAACCTTCGATCCCGCTGCCATCGAGCAGCGCTGGTATGACCATTGGGAGTCCAAGGGGCTCTTCCGGCCGGACCGTCCGGACGAGGAGCCGTGGACGATCGTCATGCCGCCGCCCAACGTCACGGGCTCGCTGCACATCGGCCATGCGCTGGACAATACGCTTCAGGATGTCCTGACGCGCCGTGAGCGCATGCGCGGCAAGGATGCTCTTTGGGTCGTCGGCACCGACCATGCGGGCATCGCCACGCAGATGGTTGTCGAGCGCAACCTCGACAGCCAGGGCGTCAAGCGCGCGGAGATCGGCCGCGAGGCTTTCCTCGAGCATGTCTGGGAGTGGAAGGCGCAATCGGGCGGCGCCATCACCCGCCAGCTTCGACGCCTTGGCGCATCCTGCGACTGGTCGAACGAGCGCTTCACCATGGACGAGGGCTTCTCGAAGGCCGTCATCAAGGTCTTCGTCGAGTTGTACGACCGCGGGCTGCTCTACCGCGCCAAGCGGCTCGTGAACTGGGACCCCAAGTTCCAGACGGCCATCAGCGATCTCGAAGTCGAGAACCGCGAAGTGCAGGGCCACATGTGGCACTTCAAATATCCGCTCGCGGGGGGCGAGACCTATACCTACGTCGAGAAGGACGAGGATGGGAGCGTCACGCTCCAGGAAGAGCGCGACTACATCTCGATCGCCACCACGCGGCCCGAGACCATGCTTGGCGACGGCGCGGTCGCGGTTCATCCGGACGACGAGCGCTACCGGCCCATCGTCGGCAAGCTTTGCGAGATCCCGGTCGGTCCGAAGGAGCACCGCCGCCTCATCCCGATCATCACCGACGATTATCCGGATCCCGACTTCGGGTCGGGCGCGGTGAAGATCACCGGCGCGCACGACCTCAACGATTATGGCGTCGCCCAGCGCAACGGCATCCCGATGTACCGCCTGATGGACGGCACCGCGCACATGCGCAGCGACGGACCGTCCTACGAGGAATCCGCGAAACGTGCGGTCGAGATCGCGCGCGGCGCGACCGCGAGTCCCGAAGAGGTGGACGCTCTCAATCTGGTGCCCGAGGAATATCGCGGGCTTGATCGCTACGACGCCCGCAAGGCAGTCGTTGCTGACATCGATTCCGAAGGCCTGATGGTCACGGTCGAGGACAAGATGATCATGCAGCCCTTCGGCGACCGCTCCGGGCTGGTGATCGAGCCGATGCTGACGGACCAGTGGTACGTCGACGCGGAGACGCTCGCCAAGCCCGCCATCGACGCGGTCCGCTCCGGCGACATCGCGATCGTTCCGGAGACCTGGAAGAAGACCTGGTTCAACTGGCTCGAGAACATCCAGCCCTGGTGTGTGTCGCGCCAGTTGTGGTGGGGCCACCGCATTCCCGCCTGGTACGCCGACGACGGCAGCGTCTATGTCGCCGAGAGCGAGGAAGTGGCGAAGGCCCAGGCAGGAGGAAAGCCGCTGCGTCGGGACGAGGACGTTCTCGACACCTGGTTCTCATCGGCGCTGTGGCCGTTCGCGACGCTCGGCTGGCCGGAGCAGACTCACGACCTCAAGCGGCATTTCCCGAACGACGTCCTCATCTCCGGCTTCGACATCATCTTCTTCTGGGATGCCCGAATGGCGATGATAGGCTTCGAGTTCATGGGCCAGAAGCCGTGGAAAACGCTCTACCTCCACGGGCTGGTCCGCGACGCCAAGGGCCAGAAGATGTCCAAGTCGAAGGGCAATACGGTCGACCCGCTGGGCATCGTCGACAAATATGGCGCCGACGCGCTCCGCTTCACGATGGCGGCGATGGAAAGCCAGGGCCGCGACATCAAGCTCGATGAGAAGCGCGTCGAGGGCTATCGCAACTTCGCGACCAAGCTGTGGAACGCCGCGCGCTTCCTGCAGATGAACGGCGTCGGCGCGTCGCAGAGCATCGCCGCGCCCGAGGCCGAGCTGCCGGTCAACCGCTGGATCATCGGCGAGGTGGTCGAGACCCTGGCCAAGCTCAACAAGGCCTTCGACGAACTCCGCTTCGACGGCATGGCGGATACCATCTATCACTTCACCTGGGGCACCTTCTGCGACTGGTATGTGGAGCTGGTGAAGGGCGCGTTCGACGAGGAGACCAAGCGCGTCGCCGCCTGGGCGTTCGACCAGATCCTCGTGATGCTCCACCCCTTCATGCCCTTCGTCACCGAAGAGCTGTGGAACGCCAACGATCGGCCGTACGAGGTCATTGTCGCCAAATGGCCGGAGCCGGAAGCCGAGGCCGACCCGAGCGCCAAGGCCGAGATCGAATGGCTGATCGAGCTGGTCAGCGAGATCCGCTCCGCCCGCACCGAATTGAACGTGCCGCCATCGGCCAAGCTGCACCTGTTTGCTGCGGGGGCAAAGGACGAAGTCGCCGAGCGCCTCGACCGCCAGCACGCGATGCTCTCGCGGCTGGCGCGGCTGGAATCGATTCAGTTGTCGGCATTCGACGGATCGGGCGCTGCGCAGGTCGTCGTCGGAGGCACAACCTATGCCCTGCCGCTTCAAGGCGTGATCGATCTGGAGGCGGAGCGCGGTCGCTTGTCAAAGGCGGTGACCTCCGCCGAGAAGGAGCGCGACAGCCTCGCCGCTCGTCTCGGCAACCCAAGTTTCACCGAACGCGCCAAGCCCGAAGCCGTCGAGAAGGCCCGATCCGACCACGCGGAGAAATCAGCGGAGGCGGATCGCTACCGCGCGGCGCTGGAGCGTCTCGGCTAGGAGTGAGGGAGGGCGCGCGATGGTCAGGCTGGCCTGGTTACTTCTCGCACTGATCCACGCGCTGCCGGCGATCGCGCTGATTCGTCCCTCGCTGCTGACGATGCTGTACGGCGTTGAGCCGACATCGCCGACCTACACCTTGCTCTGGCACCGCGCCGCCTTGTTCGCCGTGATCCTGCTGATCTGCTGCTGGGCCGCCTTCAGACCTGAAGTTCGCCAACTCGCCGCCGTCTCGGTGGCGATCAGCATGGTCGGGTTCCTAATCATCTATTGGGTGCAGGGCATGCCGGCTGACTTGCGGACCATCGCGATTGCCGATCTCGTCGGCCTGCCCGCGCTCGCTTTCGTCGGCTGCAGTGCCTTCCGCTAGCCGCGCGGTGCGGCGATCGTCACCGCATCGGGCGCGACAGACACGGTGATCGGCGTCTTCGTCGCAAGCTCGCCGTCGATCGAGACGTCCATCACCGGATCGGTATCGAGCTTCATCTTCGTACCGTGAAATTCGGTGTTGTAGTCGTCGCGTGTGCGCAGCCTCAGGCTGGAGGCAAACCAGCTCCAGAACAGGTTCTTCTTGGCCCTTCCCGCGACGGCCTGCACGATGATCTCTCCGCTATCGAACTTGGCGTCGTCGACCATCTCAACACCGCCGAAGAAGCCGCCGTTCGCGATCCGCACCTCGGTCGCCCAGCAGACGGTCCGGGTGAGACCGTCGTCGATCATCAGCCGGAACGGCTTGAACCGGAACGACACCCATCCCGCCCAGAGCGCGTATCCGGCCCGGCCAAGGTAGCGCTTGAGCTTGTGCGGCACGGTCTTTGCGATCAGCGGGGACAGGCCGATCGCTGCCGAATTGCCGAAATAATCGTCGTCGATGCAGCCAAGGTCGATCTGGCGGCGAACGCCCGTCGCGACAACCTCGACCGCGCCGGGAAGATCGAGCGGAATTCCGAGCGCCCGGGCGAGGCTGTTCGCCGTTCCCATGGGAAGCAGCGCGAACACGGTGTCGTGATCCTTAAAAAAGTCGATGGTGCTGGAAAGCGTTCCGTCGCCGCCGCCCACTATCACCATGGGCGCTTCGTCCACGGCCTTGCGGACCGCCGATTTCAAGCGTGCAGGCTGCTTCACCGCGATCGCGTCGATGAGCTCGATGCCTGCACTTTCGAGCAATTCCCTTGCCTGAGAGAACCCTTCGGCGCCGACGCGGCTCATCGCATTGACGATCAGGATGGCTTGTTTCGGCAGCGTTTCGCCCATCCCATGGCTCAATGCTCGACGCGGCCTTTCTTTCCAGTCTATCTGCGCGGCCGATGGCTCAATATCCCGCACTTCGCATGCGCCGCGGCCGATCGAGCGCCTGGATGCGCGACATGCTCGCCGAGCATCGGCTCCACCCAAGCGATTTCATCCTGCCAATGTTTATCTGCGAAGGCTCGGGCTGCGAGGAGCCGATCAAGTCCCTGCGCGGCGTCAGCCGCTGGAGTGTCGACCGCATTGCCGAACGTGCCAAGGACGCAGCGAAGCTTGGAATCCCCTGTGTCGCGCTATTCCCGAACACTCCGGTAAACCTGCGCACGGAAGACGCGAAGGAAGCGCTCAATCCCAACAACCTCATCTGCCGCGCGGTCCGCGCCATCAAAGATGCGGTTCCGGAAATCGGCGTGCTGACCGACGTCGCGCTCGATCCCTATACGGCCCACGGCCATGACGGGCTGATCGACGACCGAGGCTGCGTCATCAACGACGACACGGTCGCCATCTTGGTCGAGCAGTCGCTGGTGCAGGCGCAGGCGGGCGCTGACATCATCGCCCCGTCGGACATGATGGACGGTCGGGTAGGGGCCATCCGCGCCGCGCTGGAGGCCGGCGGCCACTGCGACGTCGCCATCATGGCCTATGCCGCCAAATATGCCTCGGCCTTCTATGGCCCCTTCCGCGACGCGGTCGGATCGAAGGGCCTGCTGAAGGGCAACAAGCGCGGCTACCAGATGGATCCGGCGAATATCGAGGAGGCGCTGCGCGAGGTCGAGCTCGCCCTCGCCGAGGGCGCGGACATGGTGATGGTGAAGCCGGGCCTGCCCTATCTGGACGTGATCGCGCGGGTGAAGGACGCGTTCGGAGTGCCGACCTTCGCGTACCAGGTGAGCGGCGAGTATGCGATGATCGAGGCTGCGGCAGCGGCAGGCGCCGGCGACCGCGACGCGCTGATCCTCGAGACGCTGACCGCCTTCAAGCGGGCCGGAGCGACGGGTGTCCTGACCTATCACGCACTCGATGCTGCGCGGCTGATCGAGGGGTAATGCCGGACTCTTTGCGGTCGGAAATCGAGCGGCTCCGCGCTGCGGCCGCGCCGCTGGAACCGGATGCCGATGCGCGGCGGGAGCTTGGCGGGCAGGCGCTGGACCATGTGCTCGCCTATCTCGACCAGGTTGAAACAGCGTCGACGAACCGGCCCTGGTCGGAGGTTTTCGCGCAGCGGATGGAACCGGAATTCGTCGAGCAGGGCCGCGATCCGGCGCGGGTGCTCGACTATGTCGCCGAATGCGTCGACCGGCCGGGCTTCGCGACGACCTCGCCGAAGTTCATGGCCTATATTCCGGGAGGAGGTCTGTTCCATTCCGCCCTCGGCGACCTCATCGCCGCCGCCGCGAACAAATATTCAGGCTTTGCATCAGCCAGCCCCGGCGCGGTCCGCATCGAAAATGCCTGCGTGGCATGGCTGGCGAGCGTCATCGGCTATCCGGTGGGCGCGGCAGGCACGCTCACGTCCGGCGGAAGCATCGCGAACCTGACGGCAATCGTCGCCGCCCGCGAAGCGCGCGATCCCGACGGCGGCGGCGCCGTCTACACGACGCGCTTCGCCCATTATTGCATCGACAAGGCGCTGCACATCGCGGGCAGGGGGCGATCGGCGCGGCGGCAGATCGAAACCGACGCGAGCCATCGCATGTCGGCTGCGGCGCTCGAAGAAGCGCTTGAAGCTGATTTGCGTAACGGAATCCGTCCATGGCTGGTCGTCGCGTCCGGCGGAACTGTCGACACGGGTGCGATCGATCCGCTCCCGGAGATCGCGGAACTCTGCCGGAAATATGGTGCCTGGTTCCACCTCGACGGCGCTTATGGCGGCCTGTTCGCGCTCTGCGACGAGGGCCGCGAATTGCTTCGCGGGATCGAGCAGGCGGACAGCGTTGCCTTGGACCCGCACAAGACGCTGTTCCTACCCTACGGTACCGGAGCCGCGCTGGTCCGGGAGGGACGGCACCTCACCGAGGCCTTCAGCGCGACGGCCCATTACATCAGCCCGCTCGGCGACTCAGAGGTCGGGCCGTCGCCCGCTGACCTGTCGCCCGAGCTTACCCGTCACTTCCGCGCGATGCGCCTGTGGCTTCCGCTGCAGCTCGCCGGCGTCTCCGCATTCCGCGCGGCCCAGTCGGAAAAGCTTGCACTCGCCCGCTACTTCCATCGCCGCCTGTCGGAGATCGACGGCTTCGATCCGGGTCCGCCGCCGGATCTGACCGTCACCGCCTTCCGCTACGTCCCGAAGACCGGCGATGCCGACGAGTTCACCGAGCGCCTGCTGAAGCATCTGCAGCAGGAAGGCCGGGTGATGATGAGCGGGACCCGCATCGACGGCTCTTACTACATTCGCTGCGCAATCCTCTGCTTCCGGACCCACGTCGAACATGTGGACGAAGCGATCGAAGCAATCATCGACGGAGTTCGATTGCTCGATGCCTGAAACAATTGCTGAAACGGAACGGTTGCGCTTGCGCAATTGGGAGCCGGAAGACCTCGACGAGTTCGTTCGGCACACCAACACTGAAGCCGTGATGCGCTGGCTCGGCGGCGTCTGGCCGCTCGAAAAGCACGAGGCGGCATTCGGCCGGATCAAGGCGTACGAGCGCGACCATGGCCACACTTTCTGGCTCGTCGAGCGCAAGTCGGACGGCGAGCTGCTCGGCTTCTGCGGGCTCAAGCGGGTCAATAGCGAGGGTGCTCCCAATCCCGGCGATTTCGAAATTGGCTGGCGGCTGCGCGAGGATGCCTGGGGTCAAGGCTATGCCAAGGAGGCGGCTATCGCGAGCCTCAACCTCGCTTTCCTGAGGTTCGGAGCTCCGCACGTCGTCGCGCTGACGATCCCGGCGAACGAGCCCAGCCAGGGGCTGATGATGCGGCTCGGCATGACCCGCCGCGAGGACATGGACTTCGAGAGCGCAGACGTTCCCGAGGGCATGGGGCCGGTCGTCGTTTATCGCATCGATGCCGCGGAATGGCCCGCGGCCCGCGCTGCGGCTTCGCGCTAGCCGGCCAGCCGCGCTTCGATCGCGTCGAGCCGGTCCGCCTGACGGCGGGCGATCTCCGCAACCCGGGCGGCAGCCGCCTGGATCGCCGCCAGGTTTCCGGCCGGGATGCCGCCACGCTGCTCGAGCGCCGACGCCGCGAGGCTGTCGATATCGCCGAGCGCTCGCGTGGTCGGTCCGCGCGCCGCCTGCGCCGCCGATAGCGCCTGCTGGGCGACGACCCAGCTCTCGCTCTGCGAGGAGCCTGCGGCTGCGGCAAGCCGCTCGGCATGGGCCGCAGCATCACTGAAAGCGGCGTCGCCGGCCTGGGCCTGATCGATGAGAGCGGCAAGGTGCGCCGTCAGGTTCGCGTCGGCCGGGCCGATCGGCGCCTCGCTCGGGATCGGGACGCGGGGGTCGATCGCCTCCGCCGCCCTCGGCGCAAGCGATGGGTAGGGGCCGGACGGCGCGGCGCAGGCCGCGAGCAGGCCAACGGCCGGGATCAGAATCGAAAAACGCGTCCGCACGGGCGAAGCTGTAGGAGCGCCCCTCATCGCCTGCAATCACGGGGTTGCTTCACCGGCGACAGCCCCCTATGTCGCGCCCCTGCCGCTTCCCGGCAGCGCGCCCGTAGCTCAGCTGGATAGAGCACCAGACTACGAATCTGGGGGTCAGAGGTTCGAATCCTTTCGGGCGCGCCATTTTCCTCTTTGTTCTCAGTCACTTACGGCCTGTTTAGTCGGGCGATTGGCCGCGTTCAGCGCGCGAGTACCGAATAGGCACCGAAAATTTGCATCGAATTTCCGTCGAAGTGCCG
>DASUVP010000152.1:0-6068 GCA_036378895.1 Sphingomicrobium sp. | reverse complement strand
GGTCACCCGGTTGCGGGTTTCCTCGCTGACATTTTCGAGCCGGTTGAGCACACGGGACACGGAAGCTACGGAGACCTGTGCGCGGCGGGCCACATCTCGGATCGTCGCGTCAGCCATAATGACTTTGAACCCAATATTGCTGCAATTGTCACCGGCGAACCGATTGCAATTGCAATTGGGCACGGTCATGTAACCGGTTACACACTGCGTCAAGGACTCTGATCCGGCGAGCGCTCGGAGCGCGCCAGCAGAGCGCAAGAGGAAGGGGAGAGAGAATGCTCGATACGCGCATTTCGCGCAGGGCGGCGCTGATCGGTGCGGGCGCCATGACCGCATGGCTTTCGAGTCCGGCTCGTGCGCTTTTGCAGGCGGCGGGCCGGATGCCTGTGCCGGGCTTTGTCGACGATTTGATCGCGAAAATGACGCTCGAGGAAAAGGCCGGGCAGCTTAGCCTGATGGCTTCGGCCTGGGGCGGCACGACCGCCGCAGCGCTAAACCCCGCTGCCGACAGCAACTTCCCGCAACAGGTCCAGGAAGCCCGAACCGGCCAGTTGACTGGCGTCTTCAACGGCAATGGCGCCCGCATGGCGCGCATCCTGCAGACGGCTGCCGTCAAGGAGTCGCGGCTCAAGATCCCGTTGATCTTCGCCGCCGACATCATTCACGGCCATCGTACGATCTTCCCGGTGCCCCTTGCCGAAGTGTCGAGCTTCGAGCCGGAGCTTGCGCGGCGGACGGCCGAGGCGGCCGCATTCGAAGCCGCGGGTGCGGGCATCGACTGGACATTTTCGCCGATGGTCGACGTGGCGCGCGACCAGCGCTGGGGCCGCGGGGTGGAAGGCGGCGGCGAGGACCCCATGCTCGGCGAAATCTTCGCCGCCGCGCGCGTTCGCGGCTTCCAGGGGACCGACTTCAAGTCGAACGAGCACATGCTCGCCTGCATCAAGCATTTCGCGGCCTATGGCGCGGCCGAGGCGGGGCTCGACTATAACACGGTCGACATGTCGGAGCGCACGCTGCGCGAAGTCTATCTGCCGCCATACAAGGCCGGATTCGACGCCGGAGCGCTGTCGGCCATGGCTTCGTTCAACGAGATCTCCGGAATCCCTTCGACGGGGAATCGCTGGCTAATGACCGATCTCCTGCGGGGCGAATGGGCTTTCCAGGGCTTCGTCGTTTCCGATTACACGGGCGATGAGGAAATGATCGCTCATGGCTACGCCAAGGACGGGCGCGATGCGGCAAGGCTCGCCTTCCTGGCCGGCGTCGACATGAGCATGCAGAGCGGCCTGTACCGCAAGCATCTCCCCGAGCTCGTCCGCAACGGCGAAGTGCCGGAAGCGGCGCTGAACACGTCGGTGCGCCGTGTGCTCGCCGCCAAGCACATGCTCGGTCTGTTCGAAAATCCGTTCCGTCGGATCGACGAGAAGCGCGAACAGTCGCGCTCGATGCTTCCCAAGAACCGCGCGCTGGCCCGAGAGGCCGGCCGCAAGTCGATCGTCCTTCTGAAGAATGACGGCGATCTCTTGCCTCTGCCGCGATCGGGAAAGAAGATTGCGCTTATAGGGCCGTTCGCGGCCGGCCAGCACGATTTGATCGGACCATGGTGCGTCTATGGCGACGATGCCAAGGCGGTCGACCTTGCCACGGGCGTCCGAGCCGCGGTTTCCGACAGGAACAACATCATCGTCGCCGAGGGTTCCGGCGTCGAGGAACCGCTCGCGGGCGGCATCGAACAGGCGATCGCCGCTGCCCAGCAAGCCGACGTCGTCGTGCTTGCGATCGGCGAGGCACAAAACATGTCCGCCGAAGCTCAGTCGCGGACTGAGATCGTCGTTCCGAAGCCCCAGCAGGAGCTGGCTGAAGCCGTTGCCAAGCTCGGCAAGCCGACCGTGGTTGTTCTGAAACACGGGCGCGCGCTCGCGCTGGAGGGTGCCGTCGCCAACGCGCAGGCGATCCTCGCCACATGGTTCCTCGGCACCGAAACGGGCCATTCCATCGCCGACGTGCTGTTCGGCGCGTACAGCCCTTCAGGCCGCTTGCCGGCGAGCTTCCCGCGCAGGTCGGGTCAGCAGCCCTATTATTACGCGCACAAGCGCACGGGCCGTCCGAACCCGGAAGGCAAGCTTGAGCCGTACAAGGCGCGCTTCCGCGACATCACCAACACGGCGCTCTATCCGTTCGGCCACGGCCTGACCTACGGCAAGATCGAGTACAGCGACTTCACGATCAGCGCGCCGTCGATGGGCATGAATGGCGAAATTGCGGTAAGCGCCCGGATCACCAACCGCGGCCAGCGCGCTGCCGAGGAAGTGGTTCAGCTCTATATTCACGACCGTGTGGCGAGCATCACCCGGCCGGTCCGCGAGCTTAAGGCGTTCCGCAAGGTCAGGCTTGCTCCGGGCCAGTCGGAAGTGGTCCGCTTCACTTTGGGCCCGTCCAGCCTGCAATTCTATGGCGTCAACAACCGGCCCGTCATCGAGCCGGGAACATTCGACGTCTGGATCGCCCCGTCGGCCGAGGCAGAGGGTGTTCGTGGGACCTTCGACCTGGCCGCCTAGGCCGGTTCCGCCTCGAGGCCCTTGGCCGGCTGGGTCTCGCGTCCGAGTGGGTTGAGCAGCATTGCGGCGCAGGACAGGCCGAGAAAGAGCATCGGAACGAGCACAACCGTGGCTCGCATCCCGTTGAGCGTTTCAGCGCTTTGCTGGACGTTGGCGACGTAGCCGGCGGAGGCGAAACTCCAGCCGAGGATCGCAGTGGCGATTCCAATGGCCACGCGCTGAAGCAATGCTGCGACTCCGAACACCGTGCCTTCGACGTGCAGGCCCGTCGCTCGCTCGCCATATTCGATCGTGTTCGGAAGCATCGCCCAGAAGACGAAGTTCAGGCCGACGATCATCACCTGCATCGCGATCAGGAACAGCTGCATCATTCCCGACCGATGCACGTCGACGGCGGCGAAGATCAGCAGGCCGGCGACCCCGAGACCCGCGGCCAGCAGCCAGATGGCGCGCAGGCCGAGCATCCGGCCGAGTAGCATCCACAAGGGGATCGCCACTCCGCTGACGACACCCATCGACGCCAGGGCAAGCTGCCCTGCGTCGGGGTCGTTGAGCAGATATTTGAAGTAATAGAGCACCGACTTGTTGAGCACAGTGATGGCGACGATCATCGCCATCATTGCCGCGCTCAGCGCGACGAAGGCGCGGTTGCGCGCGAGGCTCGACAGCGCGGCGCGAACGCTGCCTGGAAGGGGGCGTTCGACCGCCGCGCTTTCGCGGTAGGTGGCGCCGACTAGGATGAGGATCGCCGCGCCGATGACAGCGAACAGGATTGCGGCGCCGAAATAGGCTTCGGACGCCGTCGATCCAGTCAGCCGGCGGCCAACGGGCACGGTCGCGAGCGCGATGAAAACCGCCGCCGCCGTCCCGAACAGCATGCGCATCCCGGCGACGAAGGCACGGTCGCCGGGGTCGGCGCTGATTCGAGCGGTCATCGCGAGATAGGGAACGTTGACGGCCGCGTAAGCCGTCCGGAACAGCAAATGGGCGCCGAGGATGCTGGCAATCGCCCAGGCGCCCCCGGCGGCCGGCGGCAAGTAGGCGAGCACGAAGCAAATGCCGAGCGGCACCGAGCCCGCGATCATCAGCGCACCATAGCGCAGCGAGCCGTGCCGCCGGTCGACCAGAATACCCGTGACGAAATTGGCGAGCCCATCCCAGACCGAGGCGATCATGTAGGTCGTCGCCGCGACCCCGATCGGGATGTCGAGCGCGTCGGTGTAGTAGAACAGAAGGAAGAGCATGATGCTCTGCCAGAAGATGTTGAACGCGAAGTCCCCGAACGCGAACAGCAGAAGCCGCGGCTTCGAAGGACGGGCCGCCTCCATCAGAAGCGGCTGACCACGAATTCGGCGGCGCGCCGCTGATCGGGAATCGTGAAACTGACGGTCTTCCGCTGCGCATCGGTTTCAACGTTCGCGGCACCTCGAACCTTCGCGGGTCCGCTCCACCCGTGAACGGTCACGGCGATCTGCTTCCACCAAGGCCTGTGGCTGCCTTCGCGCTTGCCGAGGTGCAGCATGAGCCCGTCCTTGCCGAGCGTGCAGCGAACGTCCTGACGAAGGCTCGCCCCGCGAACGCTGACACCGTCATCCCAGTACAGCATGCCCTGGCAGTCCGGGCCCGGATAAACATGGAGCTCTAGCGGCCCGTTGGGTGTCTCCGAAGTGCTCTGGACCAGGGGCTGACGCGGAAGGATTGTTCCGGGCCGAACGAAGACGGGCAGGCGGTCGAGCGCCGGTGTTTCCTCCACGACTTCGAAGGGGGCGTCCGGTTTGATCTGCCCCTCGACTTCGAGGCCGCTCCAATAGTCGAACCAGCCGGCGCCCGGCATGCAGGCTTCGTACAAGTGCGTCGACTCAGGCTTGGCAGGGGGTGCGATCAGCAGGTCACGGCCGACGGTGAAGGTCATCGCCTGGTCGCAGGGCGCCTTCATCAGCTCCGGATAATCGTAGAAGACCGGCCGCATGAGCGGGTCGCCGGTGCGCGCATTCTGTTCGGCGACCGCGTAGAAATAGGGCAGCAGCCGGTAGCGCTCTTCGATGTAGCGGCGGCGGATCGCCAGATGCTCCGGTCCGTCCACCCAGGGCTCCACGCGCGGCGTGTTCTTGGCCGAGTGATTGCGGAACACCGGGGTAAACGCGCCGATCTGGTGCCAGCGCGTCAGCAACTCCGGGCTCGGCGCACCGGTGAAGCCGCCAATGTCCGCACCCGCCCAGCTGTGACCCGACAGGCCGAGGTTCAGCAGCTGGTGCACCATCAGCTTCAAATGGTCCCAGGTGGCATTGTTGTCGCCAGTCCAAGTGACTGCGTAGCGCTGTCCGCCAGCAAACGTCGCCCGCGTCATCACGAACGGGCGGACGTTGGAACGCAGCTTCAGCAGACCCTCATAGGTCGCCCGGCTGTTCTCCATGCCGTAGACGTTATGCGCTTCGGCGTGGGGTGCCTTGCGCGATGCGAAGCCATTTCCGTCGAAGCGATGCACCGTATCGAGCGGCATGGTCTTGGTTGGCGTCTCGAAGATCGCCGGCTCGTTCATGTCGTTCCAGAAACCGGCGATCCCGTCGTCGACGAAGTCCTTGTACAGGCCTCCCCACCATTCACGGCTGGCCCGCCGGGTGAAGTCGGGGAAGACGGACGCGCCCGGCCAGACGGGGGCGACATAGAGGCTGCCGTCCGGGTTCTTGAGGAAATGATCGCCAGCAGCTCCGCTGTCGAAAGCGGCGTACCCCTCGTTCGGCGCGTGGGCGACGTGAAGGTCGGTGATCGTCACCAGCTGGAAGCCCTGCTTGCGCATGTCGCCCGCAAGACCGCGCAGGTTCGGGAACGCCTTTTTGTCGATGGTGAACGGCCGGTTGCGGTCCTGGTAGTCAATGTCGAGCCAGAGGACGTCCGTCGGGATACGGTCGGAGCGCAGGCGCGCCGCCACGTCCCGAAGCTCCGCGTCGGTCATGTAGCTGTAGCGCGATTGCTGGAAGCCGAGCGCCCAGCGCGGCGGCAGCGGCGCCTTGCCGGTGAGGTCGGTGTAGCGGCGAACGACATCCGGGACGGTCGGACCGGCGATCAGATAATAATCGATCGGGCCGTTGTCGGCGGAGATAGAGAGTTGGTTCTCGTCGCGGTGGCCGAAGTCGAACGAGCTTCGCCAGCTATTGTCGAGGAACAGGCCGTAGGCGCCACCGGCGCCTCCGTTCGCGATGGTGAAGGGGATGGACTTGTAGATCGGGTCGGTGCCGCGATCGAAGCCCCAGGCGTCGGTGTTCCAGTGGACGTAGCTCGCGCCGCGCCGGTTGAACGGGCCGGTCTTGTCGCCGAGCCCGTAATATTGCTCGCCGGCGGGCATCGCCTTGCGCAGCGTGAACTTGCTGCCGTCGAAGCTAAGCGGCTGCGCCGCATCGGTGTGGATCGCGCGACCCTGCTTGTCGCTGAACGTAAGAGCCAGGGTTTCCGGATCGATCGAGACGCTCAGCGCGGAGGTCTCGAAGCCATGGGTCAGCTGCTGGACCC
>DASUVP010000151.1:0-4007 GCA_036378895.1 Sphingomicrobium sp. | reverse complement strand
CCGGGGACGACGCGGTGGAAGGTCAGACCGTTGTAGAAGCCCTCCCGAACCAGCGTCTTCACCCGCTCGACATGGGCGGGAGCCGCATCCGGGCGAAGCATGACGACGATTTTCCCGCCATTGCTGAGCTCGAACGTAAGCTTGTTCGACGGATCGTTGGCGACTTCCTGGGGCGCGATGACGCTGAGCATGGCCGGCGCCTCGGTCGCGGGCTTCGCCGCAACCAACGCGAGCGCCGACAATGAAAACAAAACCCTCCCAATCATGCGCCTGCTTCTCCTTCGAGGTGCCGTTTGACGTCCGCCGCAACCGCCGGCGTGACGAACTTGTCGATCGCCCCGCCATAGCGCGCGATCTCCTTAACCAGACGTGAGGCGATCGGCTGGAGCGACACGTCGGCCATCAGGAAGACCGTTTCGATGTCGTCGTTCAGCTGCTGGTTCATGCCCGCCATCTGGAATTCATATTCGAAGTCCGCGACCGCCCTCAGGCCCCGGATGATCATCGAAGCGCCCTGCGATTCCGCGAAGTCCATGAGCAACGAATTGAACTCGACCACTTGGATCTTTGCGTCGGCCAGATCGGCGACTTCGCGCCGGACCATCTCAAGCCGCTCCGGTAGTGTGAACATCGGCCCTTTGGACGGGTTGGTGGTCACGCCGACGACTAGCCGGTCGACGAGGTGAACGCTGCGCCGGATGATGTCGATATGTCCGAGCGTGATCGGGTCGAACGTCCCCGGATAGACGCCAATACGGTCGGCCATTCCGCCCCTCCCCCTAGTGCTTTCGATCGATCGAGAAGCGTGCGAGTGCGCGAAGCAGGTCCGCCTCCGATCCGTGAGCGTCAAGATGCTCGATCGCCTGGCTGACCAGTACTCGCGCCTGCTGCTCCGCCCTGTCGGGTCCCAGAACCGAGACGAACGTCGCCTTGCCCGCTTCCGCGTCCTTGCCGGTCCGCTTCCCCGCTGCGTGCGGATCGCCGGCATGATCGATGAGGTCGTCCGCAATCTGGAAGGCGAGCCCGATATTGCGCGCGTAGCCGCGATAAGGCGTTCGGGCCTCCGCCGGCAGCCGAGCCATGATGCACGGGGCCTCGACCGAATATTCGATGAGCGCGCCGGTCTTGAGCTGCTGCAGCCGGGTAATGGCGGAAAGGTCCAGGTCAGCGCCCTCGGCGGCGAGATCCATCATTTGCCCGCCTGCCATTCCGGAGGGTCCGGACGCCTTGGCCAGCTCGAGCACGAGGTCCGAGCGGACGAACGGGTCTTCGTGCGTGTCGGGATCGGCCAGGATTTCGAAAGCGAGCGCGTGAAGGCTGTCGCCGGCGAGAACCGCGGCCGCCTCGCCGAACGCCTTGTGGACCGTCGGCTTGCCGCGCCGGACGTCGTCGTCGTCCATGCACGGCAGATCGTCGTGGATGAGCGAATAGACGTGGATCGCCTCGATCGCGGCGCCGACGCGAAGCGCCCGCTCACAGGAAATTCCGAACAGCCGCGCGGAGGCGACGGTCAGAAGCGGGCGAAGACGCTTGCCGCCGCCGATAGCGGCGTGGCGCATCGCCGCGAAGAGCATATCCCGGCCGTCGTTGCGCGAAACCAGGAGCTTCTCGAAGAGGGCGTCGATTTCGCGGCGGACCCTTTCGGACTCGGCGTCGAGCTCGAGCCGGGCGCGATCGACCGTCTCAACCGGCATCGAACGGAGTGACGCCCGCCGGGCGCCCGTCGGCTCCGAAGGCGATCTGCTCGATGCGCTCCTGAGCTGCCTTCAGCCGAGCCTCGCAGTGCCGGCGAAGGCGATCGCCCTCCTGGTACAGCTCGATCGACTTGTCGAGCGGAGCCTCGCCCTTTTCCAGCAGGCGGACGATCTCCTCAAGCCGCGCAAGCGCTGCTTCGAAGCTCAGTTCGCTCTGCTGTTCGGGCGCGTCCATGGCAGGGGAATGGCCCTCCAACAGCCTTAAATCAACGGCGGAACGGGTCGCGAATGCCTGGGACGATCTCGTCCGACGGCACCGGTTCGCCGGCCTCTGCCGCAGCGAGTGCCGCTTCCGCGTCGCGGGCGTGCTGCTCGCGCTCCTGGCGAAGCTGCTCGATCAAGGCGTCACGATCGCTCTCGAACCGCTCGTCCGTCGGCGAAGCGGCACCGGCCGCCTTCTGCGCCTTGGCGATCGCGGCATCGAGCTCGCGCTGCGAGGTCAGACCGAGCGTCACGGGGTCCTTCGGCGTGATGTTCGCCATGTTCCAGTGCGTGCGGTCGCGGATCGCGGCGATGGTGGTGCGGGTTGTGCCGATCAGCTTGCTGATCTGGCCGTCGCTGACCTCGGGGTGATTCTTGATGATCCAGGCAATTCCGTCCGGCTTGTCCTGCCGCTTGCTGACGGGCGTGTAGCGCGGGCCCTTGGTACGGCGAACCGGGTCAGGCGCCTTGTGCATCTGGAGCGCGTAGTTCGAGTCCTTCTGACCCTTCTCGATCTCTTCATGGGTCAGCTCGCCCGCGCGCAGCGGATCGCGCCCGGTCAGCTTGGTCGCTGCCGTGTCGTCGGCGATCGCCTGCACTTCGAGGATGTGCAGCCCGCAGAATTCGGCAATCTGCTCGAACGTCAGCGACGTATTGTCCACCAGCCAGGCGGCGGTCGCATGGGGCATCAGGGGCTGGGCCACTGGGTCTCTCCGGTCTTTAGAAACAATAAGGGCCGCCCCTCACGGAGCGGCCGGCGTTGCGCGCGACTTACGCTTAGCGCGGCTGCGGGGCAAGGTCTCACGCGTCCATCGGCACATGCTTCGGAAGAAGCATGATCCGCTCCATCCAGGCGATGACGTTGGGATAGAGCTCGAGGTCGAAATCGGCCTCGTCGGCGACATGGGTGTAAGCGAACAGGCAGATGTCGGCGAGGCTGAAGGCTGATCCGACCAGCCATTCCCGCCCGGCGAGATGCTCGTCCATGACCTTCAGAGCGTCGTTCCCGGCCTTGCGTTTCACCCCAATCTGCTCGCGCTGCATGCCCGTGAGCGCGTCCAGTCCGACGTAGCGCAGCCAGAAGCGAAGCGTCGCGATGTTCGGCTCATGGCTATACTGCTCGAAGAACATCCAGCGGAGCATGTCCGCGCGGTCGAACCGGTCGGAGGGGACGAGCGCGGTTCCGTCGGCGACGTAGAAGCTTGCCGCATTGCTTTCGGGGATGAAGCGGTCGTCGACCTGAAGCACCGGTATCCGGCCGTTCGAATTCACGTTGGCGAGAAAGTCGGGAGTCCGCGTCTCGCCCTTCATGATGTCATATTCGCGACGGTCGAGCTCAATCCCCGCATGCGCCGCGGTCAGCCTCACTTTGTAGCAATTCCCCGACGCCGCATATTCGTGAAGGATCGGCTTGCTGCTCACCCCCCGATCTCCAGCACGATCTTCCCGACATGATCGCCCGCTTCCATCCGGGCATGCGCCTCGGCGGCACGGTCGAGCGGGAAGCGGCTGTCGATAACGGGCTTCAACCGGCCACCCTCGACATAGGGCCAGACCGTACGGGCGATCTCGTCCGCCACCATGGTCTTGAACTCGACCGAGCGCGGACGGAGGGTCGATCCGGTCAGCGTCAGCCGCCGCCGCATCAAGTCGGGGATGGCGATTTCGGACTTGGCTCCGCGCTGGAATGCGATCGAGACATGCCGCCCCTCGTCGGACAGGCAGGCGAGATTGCGGGGGATATAGTCGCCACCGACCATGTCGAGCACGACCGCGACCCCCGCGCCGCCGGTGAAGGCCTTCACCTCCTCCACGAAGTCCTGACTGCGGTAATTGATCGCCAGCGTCGCGCCGAGCTCGGTCGCCCGGGCGCATTTCGCATCAGTTCCGCAGGTCACGATGACCTTTAGATTGAACAATTGTCCAAGCGCGATGGCCATGGTGCCGATGCCGCTGGTGCCGCCATGGACCAGGACGGCAT
Organism: Sphingomicrobium sp.; assembly: GCA_036378895.1. Classification (GTDB taxonomy): domain Bacteria; phylum Pseudomonadota; class Alphaproteobacteria; order Sphingomonadales; family Sphingomonadaceae; genus Sphingomicrobium. Next base: position 71 of record DASUVP010000151.1, on the reverse strand, counting down.
CGCCTTCCGCCGCAAAGCCCCGCTCGAACAGGTTGACCCAGACGGTGAACAGCGTCTCCGGCATCGCCGCC
>DASUVP010000150.1:0-4376 GCA_036378895.1 Sphingomicrobium sp. | reverse complement strand
GGACAGCGCCAGCGCATCGCCATCGCTCGCGCGCTGCTGCGCAATGCGCCGCTCCTTCTGCTGGACGAAGCCACTTCAGCGCTTGACGCGGAAAGCGAGCGCCTCGTCCAGGACGCGCTCGACCGGCTGATGGCTGACCGCACGACGATCGTCATAGCTCATCGACTCGCGACCGTGCGCGCGGCGGACCGCATCGTGGTCATGGACCACGGGTCGATCGTCGAGGAAGGCACGCACGCGACGCTTACTCGCCGCGGCGGGCTTTATGCGCGGTTGGCGCGGCTCCAGTTCGAAGACCGCGCCGCCTGATTCCTAGCCTTGCGTTCCGCCGGCCGGCGGAGTGGTCGGCGTCGTGCCGCGGCGGGAGCCGCCGCGCCGTGCAGTCGTCGACCGCTTGCGCGTGCTCGTCTTGCGCGCCGTCGTCCCGCTTGCCGACTTGCGTGCAGCTGCCGGCTTCGATGCCTTCGCGCGCGTCGAGGTCGACTTCTTTGCAGCAGTCGGGCGCCTGGCGGTCGAAGAGCGCTTCGCCGTCGAGCGAGACGTGGACTTCCTCGCACGCGAGCCAGTCGCCCGCCTGGCGGTCGAGGCAGTCGACCCCGCCAAGCCTTCCTCGTCGGTCCACTTGCCTGAAAGAACGCGCTGCGCCGCATCGGCGACCGCTTCGGCGATCAGCGAGCCGAGCTTGGACGCGCTCGAAACCATTGTGCTTGCCGCGGCCTGCGCAGTGTCGGCGGCGTCGAGCCCCGCGTCGCGGATCTTGCGCCGCGCGGCCGGGCTGGCGCTGATCGCTGCAGCCGCGGCGGCGAGGCCGGCGGCGAGCATCTCGCGGCTCATCGCCGCCTTCGCGAGCTTGTCGAGCGTCTCGTTACCCGACGAACCTTTGCTCTTGCTGGATTTGGCCATCGCAAACCTCCCTTTCGGTCTTTGCCCCAAAGACACATCAACTGCCGTACGGTTCCGTTTCGGCAATGAACCGTGCCTGTAATTCCGCCGGTTTCGATTGTCCAAAAACGTTAAAGGGGACCGTCGCCAAAGCAACGATCCCCTCGAACATGGTCAGCGGCCGAAGGTGATGGCCGTCCGTTCAGCGCCTATGGCCGACGAACACCCCTTTCCGACCTCTCTGCTGAACCATGAGACATCGGATCACCTCCTTTCGCTGCGTTGAAGCTGAGGTGAGAATGATTCGCTAATCGGCAAATCACAAGACTTGTATTGCGCTGCAAATCTGCAATTCTTGGGAGCTTCGCGTGCTGGTTTCTAGCTGCGGCAATCCTCAACGACGTGATCAACCTCCGCCCCGGTTGGCAGGACGAATGCCGGTGATCCGGGCATGGCTACTGCGATCCGTCCACGGCTGAGCGCGATCGCGTCGAGCAAGGGATCGGCCGCGCCGACCTGGGCGATCACTCGTCCCGAAGCCTGGTCGAAACGCGACGGAAGATTGCGCACCACCGAGCTGGTCCAGATGGACAGGCTCGACGCGGGTGCGGCGGAAATCCGCGTCAGAGTGACGAGCCGGGTCACCTTGCCGCAGGCGATGATCATGCGCGCGTTTCCCGTTCCGTCGACGAACGACGCCTCGCTGCCGCCCGGCACTGCTCGATACGCCCAGGCGCCCGAAGACACGGGCCAATAGCTGTAGTCGGCGGTTGCGGGGATCTGGGCTTGCAGTGGGCCGAACGCGATAGCGCAGGCCATCGCGATGAACGCGATTCTCCTCACTCTCACTCCATTCACTTGGACAAGCGGTCGACTTTGTCCCTGAGCGCCGCGAGCTCGGCACGCAGCTGATCGAGCTCGGTGTCCTCCGCTTTCGGCTTTTGGGGCGCCGCCTTGGGCTTCGGTTTCGATGTGGAGCTCGTGAACGCGCGGCTGGCGCCTTCGAACATCTCCATGTTGCGCTTCGTAATGTCGGCGAACACCTTGCCGCCGAACGCGTCGCGCATTGCGCTCTGGTTGCGCTGGAAGGCATCCATCGCAGCTTCGAGATATTGCGGGACCATGCCCTGCATCGAATTGCCGTAGAGGCCGATGAGCTGCTTGAGGAAGTTCACCGGAAGCATGGTTGAGCCGCGCGCTTCCTCGTCGACGATGATCTGGGTCAGGACCTGGCGCGTGATGTCCTCGCCGGTCTTCGCGTCAACCACTTCGAACTCGCGGCCTTCGCGAACCATTTCTGCGAGACGGTCGAGAGTGATGTAGGAAGAGCTTTCCGTGTCGTAGAGACGCCGGTTAGCATACTTCTTGATCGTCACCTTGTCCGAAGACTTGGCCATGAACCGCTCCCGAGACTTCAGCCGCCACCTACTACCGGAGCATAGTGCACCGCAACATGAACACGCGCCACGGCCGCTGCCCCTGTTTCTCGAAATGATACGGCTGGTTGGCGAACGCGATCCCGCAACCGCGCGCGCGGCGCTCGAAGGGCTGGCGAAATATGAGCGTGCGTCGCGCGAAGGGGCGCGCCCCCGGAAACCGGTCGCAGTACAAGTCGGCCCGGCGGTTCTCCGTGATCATGGCGGAAGCGGTCCGCCGGCGATCCTCGTTCCGTCGCTGATCAACCCGCCGGACGTGCTCGACCTCGACGAGGATGTTTCGCTCGCCTCTGCAGTCGCTCAGATGGGTCGGCGCAGCCTGTTGCTCGACTGGGGCGCGGCGCGCGAGCGAGCAGAGCTCGACGTAGGCGGACATGTCGAAAGCCTGCTCGTTCCGCTCATCGCTCAGCTAGACGAAGCGCCCGCATTGATCGGCTATTGCCTCGGCGGGACGATGGCGATCGCAGCGGCCAATCGCACGCCGGTCGAACGGGTCGCGACGATCGCCGCGCCCTGGCGCTTCGCCGAATATCCCGAAGAGTCGCGAAGATCGCTTCTCGAGCTTTGGAAGCACGCCCGGCAGGCGGCCGTGTCGTTGAAAGTTCTACCGATGGAGGTGCTTCAAGCGGCCTTCTGGTCGCTCGATCCGTCGCGGACGGTGTCGAAGTTCGCAGGCTTCTCGAAGCTGGAAGCGGAGAGCGCCGACGCGCGGCGCTTCGTGGTCCTCGAAGACTGGTCGAACGAGGGTGAGCCCCTGCCCCTTCCCGCCGCGCGCGAGCTGATCGAGGATTTCTTCGGAGCGGACCTCCCCGGGAAAGGCGAGTGGACCGTCGCCGGCCGGGCGATGACGGATTCGATCGCCGCTCCCCTGCTCAACTGCACCGCCTCGAAAGACCGGATCACGCCCTCCGTCAGCGCCCCGTCCGGCTCACGCAAGGACATCGCGGCGGGTCATGTCGGAATGGTGGTCGGTTCGGCGCGCGGCCAGCTGCACAGAGCGCTCGCGCGCTTCCTCGACCCGGCTTGCCGCTCAACTGGCTAGCGGCTAACGACCCCAACAACGCACCCGTAGCTCAGCTGGATAGAGCGCTGCCCTCCGAAGGCAGAGGTCACAGGTTCGAATCCTGTCGGGTGCGCCAATCTCTCGAATCGCCGCTGGCTAGCCCCACAGACCCGGGTCCGGCTGCACCTGCCAGTTGGTGGCGATGGTGCTGAACGCGTTGGCGTCGTTGCCGATAAAGCTGCCGTTGGCTTGGCCGAGCCAGTCGGTGGTCTGCCCCGTGCTTCCGTTGCGCCACAGCAGATCGTCGCGCCCGTCACCGTTGAAGTCGCCGATCCCTTCCACCTGCCAACTCGTCGGAATGGTGGTGTAGAAGTTGGTGTCGTTGCCGACGAAGCCGCCGTTGGCCTGACCAAGCCAGTTGGTGGTCGCCCCTAGATTGTTGCGCCACAGGATGTCGTCACGGCCGTCGCCGTTGAAGTCGCCGCTGCCGACAATCTGCCAGCTGTTGGGGATCGTCGTCCAGAAGTTCGCCGCGTTGCTGGCGAAGCCGCCGTTGGCCTGACCCAGCGACGTGGTCATCGCGCCCGTATTGTCGCGCCACAAGATGTCGCTCCGGCCATCGCCGTTGAAGTCGCCGGTGGCGGCCACCTGCCAGCTGGTGCCGATGGTGCTCAGCGCATTGGCATCGTTGCCGACGAAGGCGCCATTGGCTTGGCCCAGCCAGTTGGTGGTCTGCCCGGTGCTCGGGTTGCGCCACAGGATGTCATCGCGGCCATCGCCGTTGAAGTCGCCAATGCCGACCACCTGCCAGGTGGCTGGAATGGTGGCGTAGAAATTGGCGTCATTGCCCACAAAGCCGCCATTGGCCTGACCCAACCAGTCGGTAGTCTGTCCCGTGCTGCCGTTGCGCCACAGGATGTCGTCGCGGCCGTCGCCGTTGAAGTCGCCGGTGCCGGCGACCTGCCAGCTAATCGGCATCGAACTCCAGAAGTTCGCCGCATTGCTGGCGAAGCCACCGCTGGCTTGGCCCAGCGATGTCGTCAGAGCACCCGTGT
>DASUVP010000149.1:0-2912 GCA_036378895.1 Sphingomicrobium sp. | reverse complement strand
GCCAGCCACGACCTCGATATTCGCGGGGCCGGCAACCTTCTCGGAGACGAGCAGTCGGGCCACATCAAGGAAGTCGGCTTCGAGCTGTACCAGTCGATGCTCGAAGATGCGATCGTCGAGCAGAAGGCCGGCGGCATCCCGCGGCCCGAAGAGTTTACGCCGCAGATCAGCGTCGATGCGCCGATCCTCATTCCGGAAACCTATGTCCCCGACCTCGACCTTCGCATGGGCCTGTACCGCCGCCTCGGCGAACTCGACGACAAGCAAGGCGTGGAGGCCTTCGCCGCCGAGCTGATCGACCGGTTCGGGAAGCTTCCGGACGAAACGCAGAACCTGCTCAAGATCGTCGAGACCAAGCTCAACGCGAAGAAGGCGATGATCGCCAAGCTGGATGTGGGGCCGAAGGGCGCGCTTGTGACATTCGCCGAGAGCGGCTTCCCGGATCTCGGCGGGCTGCTGGGCTACATCGATCGGCTGAAGGGAACCGCGAAGCTCCGTCCGGACAGCAAGCTGGTCGTCACGCGCGATTGGCAGACGCCCGACGCCCGATTGAACGGCGCTCTTCAGCTTTCAACGGGCTTGGCGCGTGTCGCCGCGGCAAGCGAGCGGACGAAGGAGCTGGTTCCGGCCTAGGCGGCGCTGGCCTGGGAAACGGCAACGAAGCGCGCGAGCTCGATCTCGTCCAGAGCGCCCGCACCAAGGAACCCCTGGTAGAGGTCGCAGCCCCAGTCCGCGAGAAGGACAAGCTGGGCTGTGCTTTCGACGCCTTCGACGATGACCTGGAGCCCGAGATCGCGGGCAAGAGAGAAGATCGACCTTACGACGATGCGGTCGCGCTCGCTGGTGCCAATCCTGGCAATCAGCCCGCGGTCGATCTTCAGCGCGTCCAATGGCAATGTTCCGAGATAGGCAAGGCTCGCATAACCGGTGCCGAAATCGTCCAGCGCGACCTTCAACCCGGCCTGTCGAATTCGGTCGAGATGGACAGCGACGGTCTCGAGGTCGCTGAGCAGCGCATTCTCGGTGACTTCAATGGTGACCCGCTTGGGATCGATGGCGACCGCGCGAACCTCGTCGAGCAACCAATCGACATAGCCGTCCTGGGCGATCTCGTCGGGCAAAAGGTTGATCGAGATCTGAAGGCGCCGCAGCGGCCCTTCCCATGCCGCTGCGGCGCGCAACGCCTTGTGCTGGACAAGGCGCGAAAGGCGTTCGGACAATCCAGCTGCCGCGGCCCTGTCGAACAGCTGCTCGGCGCCCGCCACGCGGTCCCAGCGGGCGAGCGCTTCCGCCCCATGCACTTCACCGGTCACCGGGTTGATCTGAGGCTGGAAGACGACCGCGATCTGCTGATGGGCGATGACGGCCGCGAGAACATCGTCCCGCCGCCTGCGCGGCTTCGGAGCGCTCCTCCGGTCGTTGGCCTGCTCTCTCGTTTCGACGCCATCACGCTTTTGCATATTGCTTGGCTAGCGGTGCCGAGGGATCGCCGAAACCGACTACCCAAGGCACGACCCACTACGGGACAGTGGCGTGCCCCGCCAAAATGCCTATGTTCGGAGGCGAAGGAGGCCGTGTTTGAGCGCTGACGCAGCAAAGCTTGGCGGTGGCGAAGGAACGGCCGACCTTGCGCAGCTCAAGATCGGGCTGCTTTCGTCCCCCACGGAAGTGGCGCAGGCCGCCGAGGCGATGCTTCGCCGCCGCTATAAATGGGCGGATGTCGAAGAGGCGGAAACGCTCGTTGCTCTAGGCGGCGACGGTTTCATGCTGCAGACGCTCCACCACATGCTCGACAAAGGCTGTCCTAGGCCGGTGTTCGGGATGAATCGCGGCACCGTAGGCTTCCTGATGAACGACTGGCGGCTCGACCGGCTGGCAGAACGGATCGCGGGCGCAAAGGCAATCCGCGTCGCCCCGCTTCAAATGGACGCGACGACGGTGAGCGGCGAGACCCATCGTTCGGCGGCGATCAACGAAGTGTCCCTGCTCCGTGAAACCCGGCAGACTGCGAAAATCGAAGTGCTCGTCAACGGCCACGTCGCATTGCCCGAGCTCGTCTGCGACGGAGTGCTGGTCGCGACGCCAGCGGGCTCCACGGCGTACAATCTGTCGGCCCGAGGGCCGATCCTGCCGTTGCAGGCGAAGATGCTGGCGCTGACGCCGATCAGCCCATTCCGTCCCCGCCGCTGGTCGGGAGCGATCCTGCCCGACGATACGGCGGTCTGTTTCCGTATCCTCGAAGCGGAAAACCGGCCTGTTTCGGCCGTCGCGGACCAGGTCGAAGTGCGCGATGTCGCCAAGGTCGAGATCACGCTCGATCGCGAGAGATCGCTGACCTTGCTGTTCGATCCCGAGCACGCGCTCGACGAGCGAATCGCGATGGAGCAATTCGCGACCTGAAGCGTCCGCAAGCACTTGCCTTTGGGGCAAGCTTCGCTATCTAGCCCGCCTGTTCCGGACGAGGTCCGGGACCGCTCCCCGGTAGCTCAGCGGTAGAGCATCCGACTGTTAATCGGACGGCCGCCTGTTCGAATCAGGCCCGGGGAGCCATTTCTTCCACGCAGGAGGAAACGCAGCATGGACCGGTTCGCGGGCGGCTGCCTGTGTGGCGACGTGCGAATTGAGGCAGTGGGACGCCCTTATCGCGTCGGCATCTGCCACTGCCTCGACTGTCGAAAGCATCATGGCGCACTCTTCTTCGCCGCCGCCATCTTCCCTCAGGATGCCGTGACGATCGACGGCGAAACTCGGGACTATGCGGGGCGGCATTTCTGCCCGCGCTGCGGCTCGTCGCTGTTCGCCCGCTGGACCGACGAGGTCGAAGTGCACCTCGGCACGCTCGATGCGCCCGACCAGCTGAAGCCGACCTATGAGTGCTGGACTGTTCGGCGCGAGGCGTGGCTGCCGGAGTT
>DASUVP010000148.1:0-6304 GCA_036378895.1 Sphingomicrobium sp. | reverse complement strand
CGTCGTCGTTGACGCGCGGAAGGATGCGCATGACCTGGCGCTGGCGGACGTCGAAGCGGATGTTCGAGCCGACAGCGTCCATGACGTCGATGCCGGGAACGCGGCGCAACTCCCAAGGGCGGCTCTCGAACGCCTGCGGCTTCTGCAGGAGCGCGCCGACCGGACATACATCGGCGAGATTGCCCGCCATCTCTGTCGTGACTGCGCCCTCGAGGTAGGACGTGATCTGGCTGTCCTCGCCCCGGTACAGCATTCCGAGCTCGGGAACGCCCGCGACCTCTTCCGAGAACCGGATGCAGCGCGTGCACTGGATGCAGCGGGTCATCGCGGTCTTGATGACCGGGCCCATATATTTGTCGTCGATGGCGCGCTTGTTCTCGTCGAAGCGCGAGAAAGGGCGGCCATAGGCCATCGCCTGATCCTGAAGGTCGCACTCGCCGCCCTGGTCGCAGATCGGGCAGTCGAGCGGGTGGTTGATGAGCAGGAACTCCATCACCCCCTCGCGCGCCTTCTTCACCATGGCGGTATCCGTGCGGATCGACTGGCCGTCGGCGGCCGGCAGAGCGCAGCTTGCCTGCGGCTTTGGCGGCCCGGGAGCGACTTCGACGAGGCACATGCGGCAATTGCCGGCGATCGACAGCCGCTCGTGATAGCAGAAGCGCGGGATCTCCTTGCCGGCGAGCTCGCACGCCTGCAGCACGGTCGCGCCCTGCGGGACCTCGATCTCAACGCCGTCGACGGTGACCTTGGGCATTACTTCTTCGTGGCCTCCGCGACTGGTGCCGGCGCCGCGACCGGAGCTGGAGCATGGAGACGCTGGTAGAGCGCATCGGCCAGAGCCGCGCGAAGCGCCTGGCGGCCCGCCTGGAGCTTGGTGCCGGCGCGCAGGCACTTGCCGAGATCGCCCATCAGCCCGCCGAACGCGGCATTCTCTTCCTTGCTGGTCGGGACGGTCCGCGACAGCGCCAGGATCCCCGCCGGGTTCGTGTCCGCGATGCAGGCGCCCATCTCATCGACCGTGACGTGACGGCCGGTGACCGCGAACCAGTCGCGCTGATAGATCTGCTGAAGCGGAAGCGGTTGGAGCTCTTTGGCCTCCTCATCCGACCGCTTGAAAGCGGCTTCGGCAAGCATCCCTCGCATGATTTGGGGCGGAATATTCACGACCCGCATTCCAACAAGCTCATTGCTGAATTCGGCACCGAAGCACTGCACTTCGCCCATGATCTTATTCATCGCGGCATCCTGCGTTGCCTTTGTCGAAGCCGTCAGGGCCTGCCGCGCGAGGGCGGTCTTTCTATTGTAGACGCACTCGGCCATTCGCTTGGCGCCGGCGCCCTGGTCGCGGTCGGTCATCGCGACGCTGCCAACGTCACGAGACTTGGGCGCGGCGAGCCGGGTGCCGGTTTCCGGCTGCTCGGCATATGCAGAGCTGACGCCTAGCCCGAGACCGGCTGCAAGCAGGACGTAACGCAGCTTCGTCATGCGTCCTTCTCCCCGTCGTCACGCTCACGGCGCGTCTCGATCCGCGTGACGCGCGGCCCGCTCCGCTGCGAGACGGCGATCGCAACGATCAGCGCGAGAACAGCGAGGCCAATGATCAGAGCGACACTCATTCCGCCGCCTCCAGCATGCCGCGGGCGGTGCGCTCGGCGATGCGGCGCTCGAGCTCAGGGCGGAAGTGCTTGATCAGGCCTTGGATCGGCCAGGCGGCCGCGTCGCCCAGAGCGCAAATGGTGTGGCCCTCGACCTGCTTGGTGACGTCGTAGAGCTTGTCGATGCTTCCGACGTCGGCATCGCCCTCGCGGAGGCGCTCCATCATGCGCCACATCCAGCCGGTGCCTTCGCGGCATGGCGTGCACTGGCCGCAGCTCTCGTGCTTGTAGAAATAGGAGATGCGGGAAATCGCGCGGACGATGTCGGTAGACTTGTCCATGACGATGATCGCCGCCGTGCCAAGGCCCGATCCGAGCGCCTTCAGCCCGTCGAAGTCCATCGGAGCGTCCATGATCTCCGCCGCCGGGACGAGCGGGACCGACGATCCGCCGGGGATCACCGCCAGCAAATTGTCCCAGCCGCCGCGGATCCCGCCCGCGTGCAGGTCGATCAGCTCGCGGAACGAGATCGACATGGTCTCCTCGACCACCGATGCCTTGTTCACATGGCCGCTGATCTGGAACAGCTTCGTGCCTTCGTTCTTCTCGCGGCCGAAGCTCTTGAACCAGGCAGCGCCGCGGCGAAGGATCGTCGGGACGACCGCGATGGACTCCACATTGTTGACCGTGGTCGGGCATCCGTAGAGGCCGGCGCCCGCCGGGAACGGAGGCTTGAGGCGCGGCTTGCCCTGCTTGCCTTCGAGGCTCTCGAGCATCGCCGTCTCTTCACCGCAGATGTAGGCGCCGGCGCCGCGGTGGACGAACAGGTCGAAGTCGTAGCCGGAGCCAGCGGCGTCCTTGCCCAAAAGCCCGGCTTCGTAAGCTTCCGCAACAGCGCGCCGTAACGTTTCGGTTTCCCGAATGAATTCGCCGCGGATGTAGATGTAGCCTGCGCGCGCGCGCATGGCGAAGCCGGCGATCAGTGCACCCTCGATCAGCTTGTGCGGATCGTGGCGGATGATCTCGCGGTCCTTGCACGAACCGGGCTCGGACTCATCCGCGTTGATGACCAGGAAGTTCGGCTTACCGGGCTTCGGCTCCTTGGGCATGAAGCTCCACTTCATGCCGGTCGGGAAGCCCGCGCCGCCGCGCCCGCGAAGGCCCGATTCCTTGACCTCCTCGATGATCGCGTCCTGGCCGCGCTGCATCAGCTTGGCCGTATCGTCCCAGTCTCCGCGGGCGCGCGCCGCCTTCAGCCACGGCTCCTGGAAGCCGTAGAGGTTGGTGAAGATGCGGTCCTTGTCGGAGATCGGGGTCACGCTACCCATTGCGAGGCCCCTCCAGCAGCTTCATCCCGCCGTAGACGACGAGGCCCGCGAGGGCGACGCCGATCAGCAGCCCGATGATCCCCTTGAGCAGCTTCCACGCGATGACGATGATGATGATCGCGAGGACGATTTTCAGGACGTCTTTCACTGCGCCCCCTCCCCCGCCGGAGCCGAGTTCCACTGGCCGCGATAGTCGTAATTACGCTCGGCCATCTTCTTGAGGCTGGTCGGGCCGCCTTCAGGGCAGCTCGTCTTGCGATCGACCTGTGGGCCGGGCTTGGGCGTTTCGCCGCGAGCGAGCGCGTCGAGGATCGCGCCCATGCTCTGCTCGGTCAGGTCCTCGTAATTGTCGTCGTTGATCTGGACCATCGGAGCGTTCGCACAGGCGCCGAGGCACTCGACTTCGGTCAGCGTGAACAGCCCGTCTTCGGTCGTGTGGCCTTTGCGAAGGCCGCGAAGCTCGCAGGCGCGGAGCACGTCGTCGGAACCGCGCAGCATGCACGGCGTCGTTCCGCACACCTGCACGTGGAAGCGGCCGACCGGCGCCAGGTTGAACATGGTGTAGAAGGTCGCGACCTCGAGCACGCGGACGTAGGGCATGTCGAGCTCGCGCGCTACGAACTCCATGACCGGAAGCGGCAGCCAGCCCTGCGTGTTCGTCTCTGCCCCGACCTGCCGCTGAGCGAGGTCGAGGAACGGGATGGACGCCGACATCTGCCGCCCTTCCGGGTAGCGCGCAACGATCTCCTTCGCCCGCTTCGCATTCTCCGGCGTCCACTGGAAACCTTCCCAGCGCGCCCGGACTTCCGGATCGTCAAGGATTCCGCCCTGCCCGGCCATTAGCGGTCGCACTCCCCGAAGACGACGTCGATGGCGGACAGCACGGCGGTGACGTCGGCGAGCATGTGGCCCTTCATCATGAAGTCCATCGCCTGAAGGTGGCTGAAAGCCGTCGGCCTGATCTTGCAACGGTAGGGCCGGTTGGTGCCGTCGGCGACGAGATAGACGCCGAACTCGCCCTTGGGGCTTTCGGTCGCGACGTACACTTCGCCCGCGGGCACGTGATAGCCCTCGGTGTAGAGCTTGAAGTGGTGGATGAGAGCCTCCATCGAGGTCTTCATCTCCGAACGGCTCGGCGGGAACACCTTCTGGTTCTCCGACCCGACCGGTCCCTTCGGCATTTCCTTGAGGCATTGTCGCATGATGCGCGCGGACTGCCGCACTTCCTCCACGCGGACCATGAAACGGTCGTAACAGTCGCTGTTGGTGCCGACCGGAATGTCGAACTCCATCCGGTCGTAGACTTCGTAGGGCTGCGAGCGGCGGATGTCCCACGGGATTCCGGCGGCACGGATCATCGGTCCGGAGAAGCCCCAGGCGATCGCGTCTTCCTTGCTCACCACGCCGATGTCGACGTTGCGCTGCTTGAAGATGCGATTGTCGGCGACCAGGCTGATTGCGTCCTCGAATAGCTTTAGCCGGTTGTCGAGCCAGTCGCCGAGGTCGACCAGCATCTTTTCCGGAAGATCGTAGCGGACGCCGCCCGTGCGGAAGTAATTGGCGTGCATCCGCGCGCCGGACGCCCGCTCGTAGAACTGCAGCGTGTCCTCGCGCACCTCGAACAACCACAGGTTCGGCGTCATCGCGCCGACGTCCATGATGTGACTGCCGAGGTTGAGCATGTGGTTGGAGATGCGGGTCAGCTCCGCCATCAGCACGCGGATGTATTGCGCGCGGAGCGGCACCTCGAGACCCATCAGCTTCTCGATCGCCAGCACGAAGCTGTGCTCCATGCACATCGGCGAGCAGTAATCGAGCCGGTCGAAGTAGGGCAGCGCTTGCGCGTACGTCTTGTACTCGATCAGCTTCTCGGTGCCTCGGTGGAGCAGCCCGATGTGCGGATCGACGCGCTCGACGATCTCCCCGTCGAGCTCGAGGATCAGGCGAAGGACGCCGTGCGCCGCCGGGTGCTGCGGGCCGAAATTGATCGTATAGTTGCTGACGGTGTCGTCGCCGGCGGTCGGCTGACCGGGCTCCGGCCCCTGCCCGCCTGCGCCGACGCTAAGCTCGACCTTGCGGGGCTTGGTGCGCACGTCGCTCATGCCGCGCCTCCACCAGGCCGGCGACGGCCCGTCGTCTTGGGCTTCGGAGCCGCCGTCCTGCTCTCCTTGCTGACCTCTTGCTTCGCCTTGGCGGCAGCAGGCTTGCGCGCCTGCTTCTCCGCCTCGCCGTTCGCCGGGGCACCCGCGCCGGTATCTGCGGGCTTGTCGGTCGTCTTCGGCGTTTCAGCCGGTGTCTTCACATTGGCCGGAGCTGAACCGACAGGAGCCGACGCAGGCGACGGAGCGCCGGGCTGCTCGCCCTTCGCCTTCTCGTCACCCGGCAGGACGTACTCAGGCCCTTGCCACGGCATCAGGAAGTCGAAGCTGCGGAAGTCCTGCGGAAGGTCGACCGGCTCATAAACCACGCGCTTTTCAGCTTCGGAGTAGCGGAGCTCGACATGGCCGGTCAGAGGGAAGTCCTTGCGGTTCGGATAGCCCTCGAACCCGTAGTCGGTGAGGATGCGCCGAAGGTCCGGATGGCCGGCGAAGAGGACGCCGTACATGTCGTACACCTCGCGCTCGAGCCAGTTCGCCACCGGCCAGATGCCCGTGGCAGTCGGAACCGGCGAAGTCTCGTCCGTCAGCACCTTCACCCGAATGCGGCGGTTCCGGGTGAGCGAGAGAAGCTGGTAATTGACCTCGAACCGCTCAGGCCGCTCCGGATAATCCGCGCCCGCGATCTCCATCAGCTGCTGATACTCGAGACCCGGCGCGTCACGCAGCGTACGCAGAACTTCGGCGACGCTGTCGCGGCGGACCGTCAGCGTGATCTCGCCGACATAATCCCTCACGTCGAGCAGCATCTTGCCGAGCGCCTTCTTCGCGGCGTCGATGACCCCCTCGTCCGATGCGGTCTTGGGGACGTGCGTTGCGAGCTGGACGGCCATCAGCGTGCGATCGTCCCCTCGCGGCGAATCTTCCGCTGGAGCTGGAGGATGCCGTAGAGCAGCGCCTCCGCGGTAGGCGGGCAGCCCGGCACATAGATGTCGACCGGCACGATGCGGTCACAGCCGCGAACGACACTATAGCTGTAGTGGTAGTAGCCGCCGCCGTTGGCGCAGCTACCCATAGAGATGACGTAGCGCGGCTCCGACATCTGGTCGTAGACCCGCCGAAGCGCCGGAGCCATCTTGTTGCACAGCGTTCCGGCAACGATCATCACGTCCGACTGCCGCGGGCTTGCGCGCGGCGCGGCGCCAAACCTTTCAAGGTCATAGCGCGGCATGTTCACATGGATCATCTCGACCGCACAGCAGGCGAGGCCGAAGGTCATCCACCA
>DASUVP010000147.1:0-3977 GCA_036378895.1 Sphingomicrobium sp. | reverse complement strand
TGGGACCGTTCGAACGTCCAGCCGGTCGAGAAGGCGATCCGCTCGGCGGGGCTCGGTCTCAACCCCATCACCGACGGTCAGACGATTCGTCTTCCGATCCCCGAGCTGACCGAGGAGCGCCGCAGGGAGCTGGCAAAGCTGGTGGGGCAATATGCGGAGAAGGCGAAAGTCGCTGTGCGCAATGTCCGCCGCGATGGGATGGAGCACCTCAAGGCCGACGAGAAGAAGCATGAGATCAGCGAGGACGAGCGCAAGCGCCTCGAGCATGACGTGCAGAAGCTGACGGACGACACGATCAAGGAGATCGATGCTGCCGCGGACGCGAAGGAAAAGGAAATCCTCGGCAAGTGAGTCCTGTTGCCGCTCCAAACGATGCCGAGCGGCCGGCTACCGCGGACGGTTCGGCGCCACGCCATGTGGCTATCATCATGGACGGCAATGGCCGCTGGGCGAAGAAGCGCGGGCTTCCTCGCGTCGCCGGCCATCGCGCCGGAGCGGAAGCGGTTCGGCGTACGCTGAAAGCAGCGGTCAGGAACGGCGTCGAAGTCCTTACGCTTTATGCGTTTTCATCGGAGAATTGGCGGCGGTCGGAGGAAGAGGTTTCCGACCTGAAGGGTCTGCTCGGATACTATCTGGAACGCGAGCTTGATTCCCTTGCCAAGGAAGGTGTCCGACTGCGGCTGATCGGCGATTATCATGCCTTCGGGCCTGATCTTGTCCAACGGCTAGAGCGCGCAATAGAGCGACTGAAGGACAACAGCCGTCTGACCCTTGTGGTCGCGCTCAACTACGGCTCCCGGGCGGAGATCGCCGAGGCCGCGCGCAACCTGGCGACGAAGGCGACTGCCGGTGAACTCGATGCAGCGGCGATCGATGAGCAGAGTATCGAAACGGAGCTCCACACTCATGGTCTCCCAGAGCTCGACCTCCTGATCCGCACATCTGGCGAGGTTCGCCTGTCCAACTTCTTGCTGTGGCAGGCCGCCTATGCGGAGCTGGTGTTCACTCCGACGCTGTGGCCCGATTTCGGCGAAGCGGAATTCGCGGATGCCATCGGACAATTTTCCGCCCGTGAAAGGCGGTTCGGAGGCCGGTGAACGAACTCACCACTCGCATCCTGTCAGGAATCGCAATGATCATCGTCGCCCTGATGGTGGCGGTGCTTGGCGGCTATTATTTCGCGCTTCTCGCGGCGGCGGCAGCTACGGCGATGTTCTACGAATGGATGCGCATCGTTCGCGGCTGGGGGATCGGCTGGGCGATCGGAGGCTTCTTTTACTGCCTCCTGCCGGCGCTCGCCCTCCTGTGGATCCGTGACAGGAGCGGGGACCATGGTCTTTCCCTGCTGCTCTGGGTGTTCCTGGTGACCTGGTCGACGGACATCGGCGCCTATTTCGCAGGCCGCCGCTTCGGCAAGCGCAAGCTCGCGCCGTCGATCAGCCCGGGTAAGACTGTGGAGGGCCTTTGGGGAGGCGTTGTGGCCGCGGGGCTTTTCGGAGCGGCCTGGGTGCTAGCGACGGGCCTGAACCCGGCGCTCCTCGCGCTTGCACCCTTGTTCGCGCTGGCCGCGCAAGCGGGCGACCTGTTCGAAAGCAAGATGAAGCGAACCGCCGGGATAAAGGATTCCGGCAATTGGCTGCCGGGTCACGGCGGCCTGCTCGATCGCCTCGACGGGCTGGTCCCTGTTGCAGTTCTGACATTTGCGGCGCAGGCGGCAGGTCTCGCGTGAAGAAGATCTCCATCCTTGGCGCCACGGGCTCGATCGGAAAATCGACCCTCGACCTGGTCGAACGATCCCCCGAGCAGTTCGCGGTCATCGCCCTGACTGCATCGGTGAACGCCGTGGCACTGGCCGACGCCGCACGGCGTACCGGAGCCAGGCTCGCCGTAATTGCCGATGACAGCCGGTTGCCGGAGCTAGAGGCAGCGCTCCAGGGAACGGACTGCCGGGCTGCCGCAGGCTCAGAAGCGCTCGTCGAGGCCGCAACCGGCGACGCTGATCTGGTCATGGCCGCGATAGTGGGCTGCGCAGGCCTGCAGTCGACCATGGCTGCGGTCGAAGCGGGGAAGACGGTTGCGCTCGCCAACAAGGAAGCGCTCGTCACGGCGGGTGAGCTGATGACCGAAGCTGCTCGCAAGAGCGGAGCAACTCTGCTACCGGTCGACAGCGAGCATAATGCTATTTTCCAAGCACTTGCCGGTAGCCGCATCGATCAGGTCTCAAGGATCATCCTGACCGCCAGCGGGGGGCCGTTCCGCACCGCCACGAATGAGCAGATGCAGGCGGTTACGCCTGCTCAGGCCGTGGCGCATCCGAACTGGACGATGGGCGCCAAGATCTCAGTCGATTCCGCGACCCTGATGAACAAGGGCCTCGAATTGATCGAGGCTCACTACCTGTTCGGCTTGCCATCAGAGCGGATCGAAATTCTGATCCATCCTCAATCGGTGATCCACTCGCTCGTCGAATATATCGACGGGTCGGTTTTGGCCCAGCTCGGCTCGCCCGACATGCGAATCCCGATCGCCTACGCGCTGGCCTGGCCAGAGCGGATGCCCACGCCGGCACAGCGCCTCGATCTCGCCGCCGTGTCTCGCCTCGACTTCGATCAGCCCGATCTCGAGCGCTTCCCGGCGCTCCGTCTGGCTCGTGAGGCGCTGGAGGCGGGGGGATCGGCGCCTGCCGTCTTCAATGCAGCGAACGAAGTCGCCGTGGCGACCTTCCTTGAGGGGCGCATCCGCTTCCCCGAGATCAGTCGGCTGGTCGAGTCAGCCCTCGACAAGAATGGGCGCAGCGGGCCACAGTCCATCGAAGATGTGTTTGAAATCGACCGGGAAGTGCGCAGGGACGTGAGTATGTTGATCGAGGAACTCTGCGCCTGATGCTTTCGCAACCTCCAGTCTGGCTGATCCTCATCGCATTCGTGTGTGCTTTGGGTCCGCTCGTCTTCATTCACGAACTTGGTCATTATCTCGTTGCGCGGTGGTTTGGCGTCGGCGCCGAGACCTTCTCGATCGGGTTCGGTCGGGAAATCGGTGGATGGACTGACAAGCGCGGAACCCGCTGGAAGGTCGGATGGCTGCCTCTGGGCGGCTATGTGAAGTTCATCGGCGACGAGCATGCGGCGAGCGCGCCGGGGGACCTTTCCAACCTGTCGGCTGAGGATCGCGAGCGGAGCTTCCATCACCGACCGGTGTGGCAGCGCTTCCTGATCGTGCTTGCCGGACCTGTTTCGAACTTCCTGCTGGCCATCCTGATTTTCGCGGTCTTCTTTGCGACCTTCGGAGCGCCGAGATCACCGCCCGTGGTTGGCGAGGTGCAGCCGGGAAGCGCCGCGGCCGTCGCCCAGATTCAACCGGGCGATCGCATAATTTCGATCGGCGGCCGCGACACCCCGACATTCGAGGAGCTGCGCAGCTTCGCCGTCCTTCGGCCAGGCGAGAAGGTCACCGTCCAGTTCGAACGAGCACAGCAGGTTCGGGAGGTCCGGCTGACCTTGGGGACGAATATCGAGAAGGACCGCTTCGGGCAGACCTTCAAGCGCGGGCTTCTTGGGGTCTCGCCTGCAGGCATCGTGTTTGAGCCCGTTCCACCGCTTCGGCTCATTCCCGATGCGACGACTTATGTCGTCCGGCTAACCCAGACGATGCTCGATGCGCTGTGGCAAATCATCACCGGGCGAAGGTCCGTGAAGGAGCTCGGCGGGCCGCTGAAGATTGCTCAGGTGGCCGGCCAACAGGCGACGCTCGGGCTGGTCGCCTTCGTCAGCCTGGTCGCGCTGCTTTCAATTAATCTCGGATTCATCAACCTCTTGCCAGTCCCAATGCTGGATGGTGGACATCTCCTCTTCTACGGAATCGAAGCGGTCCAGCGGCGCCCTGTCAGTCCGCAGGCGCAGGACTGGGCGTTCCGCGGAGGCCTGGCGTTCATCCTTGCCCTGCTTCTCCTTACAACCGTCAACGATTTGGGGTCGTTC
>DASUVP010000146.1:0-14439 GCA_036378895.1 Sphingomicrobium sp. | reverse complement strand
GTCGGCTCCGGCGGAGCGGACAAGGGCATCGTTGTCTGCGGCTCCGGCATCGGAATCTCGATCGCCGTGAACCGCGATCCCCGCTGCCGCTGTGCCCGAGTGGACGACCCGCTCTCCGCCGGCCTCGCCCGCGAACACAATGACGCCAACGTTCTCGCTCTCGGCGCCCGTCTCGTCGGGCCGGACATGGCCAAGGCCTGCGTCATGGCCTTTCTCGGCACCGAATTCGCCGGCGGCCGGCACCAGCGCCGCGTCGACCAACTGTCCCAACTTCTCCAGGAAAGCGACTGATGGCATCCGCCGCCAACCTTAATGACGTCCAGCCCGAAGGCTTCTTCACCCGGCGGCTCGCCGACGCCGATCCCGCCGTCGCCGAAGGCATCACGGCCGAGCTCGTCCGCGAGCAGACGCAGATCGAGCTGATCGCCTCGGAAAACATCGTCAGCCGAGCGGTGCTCGAAGCGCAGGGCTCGGTCCTCACCAACAAATATGCGGAAGGCTATCCGGGCCGCCGCTACTACCAGGGCTGCGCGCCGTCCGACACGGTTGAGAGCCTCGCCATCGAGCGCGCCAAGCAGCTGTTCGGCTGCGCCTTCGCCAACGTCCAGCCGCACTCCGGCGCTCAGGCGAACGGCGCGGTGATGATGGCGCTTCTGCAGCCCGGCGACACCATCATGGGCATGAGTCTCGCCGCCGGCGGCCACCTCACCCATGGCGCCCCACCCGCGCAGTCGGGCAAGTGGTTCAGTGCCGTCCAGTACGGCGTTCGGCAGGACGACCATTTGGTCGATTTCGACGAAGTCGAGCGGCTGGCGAAAGAGAACAAGCCGAAGATGATCATCGCGGGTGGTTCGGCCTATCCGCGCCATCTGGATTTCGCGCGCTTCCGAGAGATCGCGGACGAGGTCGGAGCCTATCTCTTCGTCGACATGGCGCATTTCGCCGGCCTGGTCGCCGCGGGCGAGCATCCCTCCCCGTTCGGCCATGCACACGTCGTCACGACGACCACACACAAGACCCTTCGCGGCCCGCGAGGCGGCATGGTGCTGACCGACGACGAGGCGATCGCGAAGAAGGTCAATTCAGCCGTCTTCCCGGGCCTTCAGGGCGGCCCGCTCATGCACGTCATCGCAGCAAAGGCCGTCGCTTTCGGCGAAGCTCTGCAACCCGAGTTCAAGACCTACGCCAAAGCGGTCATCGCCAACGCCCAGATGCTCGCCAACCGCCTGAAGGAGCGGGGGGCGGACCTCGTCGCCGGCGGCACCGACACGCACCTGGCGCTCGTCGACCTCCGCCCGCTCGGCCTCACCGGCAAGGACGCCGACGAGAGCCTCGAGCATGCGGGCATAACCTGCAACAAGAACGGCGTGCCGTTCGACCCGCTACCGCCAATGAAGACCAGCGGCATCCGCGTCGGCTCTCCGGCGGGCACCACCCGCGGCTTCGGCGAGGCCGACTTCCGCGACATCGCCGACATGGTCGCGGACGTCCTCGACGGCCTCGCCAGGAATGGCCCGGAGAACAACGGCGCCGTCGAGCGTGAGGTGAACGGTCGCGTGCGTGAACTGTGCGCGCGCTTCCCTATCTATAGCTGATGCGCTGCCCCTTCTGCGCCCATGAAGACAGCCAGGTGAAGGACAGCCGCCCGTCGGAAGACGGCGCGGCGATCCGACGGCGGCGACAGTGCGAGGCCTGCGGAGCGCGTTTCACGACCTTCGAGCGCGTCCAGCTGCGCGACCTCACCGTCGTCAAGAAGGACGGCAAGCGCGAGCCCTTCGACCGCGCCAAGCTCGAGCGCGCCATCGGCCACGCCTGCCGCAAACGTGACGTCGACCCGGCCAAGATCGACCGGCTGGTGAGCGGCGTTCAGCGGCAGATGGAGACGCTCGGCGACGAAGTCACTTCGGTGAAGATCGGCGAGGCGGTGATGGCCGGTCTCAAGACCGTCGACCATGTCGCCTACATCCGCTTCGCCAGCATCTACAAGGACTTCAGCGAGCCGGGCGATTTCGCCGAGATCGCCGAGCGGGTGGAGAAGGAAGCGGTTCCGCCCGACCACGACAAATTGCTGTGAGCGCAACAAAGCCCGTCATCGTCCTCGTCCGTCCGCAACTCGGCCAGAACATCGGCAAGGCGGCACGGGCGATGCTCAACTTCGGTTTGACGGAGATGCGCCTGGTCGCTCCCCGCGACGGCTGGCCCAATCCCGAAGCAGGCCCGTCCGCCAGCGGCGCCGACATCGTGCTGGAACAGGCGCAGGTCTTCGACAGTGTCCAGGACGCCATCGCGGATTGCTCAAACGTCTACGCATCGACCGTTCGCCGCCGCGACCTCGTCATGCCGGTCGTCGCGCCCGAGAAGATGGCAGACGACATCGTCGCTTCCGCGGGCAGGACGGCGATCCTGTTCGGCCCCGAGCGCTCGGGACTCGAAACCGAGGACGTGGCGCTCGCCAGCGCCATCGTCACCGTCCCGATCAATCCGGAGTTCGGATCGCTCAACCTCGCGCAGGCGGTGATCCTGCTCGCCTATGAATGGTCGAAGCGATCGGAACTCGCCTCTCCGACCACCAAGGAGCTGGAGGAAGCAGCTCCCCACGGCGAACTGGAAGGCCTCATCGGACAGCTCGAGCAAGAGCTGGAGGCGAAGGGTTATTTCCACCCGCCTTCGCGGACTCAGGCGACCAAGAACACCATCCGCACCATCTTCACCAAGACCGGCTGGTCGTCCCGCGAGGTGAAGGCAATGCGGGGTATCGTCCGCGCCCTCGTCAATCCGCCGCGAATCCGGCCGAAAACTTGACCTTGGGCCTGCCCTCCCCTAGGTGCGCCGCTCGCAATTGATCCCGCATGCCCGGTGAAGCGGTGATCGCGTCAGGCGCAAAGCCTGCCGGTGCGGTCCCGGGCGCAACGAAAACGCGAATTGGAGAATACAAATGAGCAAGCGCTCCAGCGCCAAGTATAAACTCGACCGCCGCATGGGCGAGAACGTCTTCGGACGTCCCAAGAGCCCGGTCAACCGCCGCGAATATGGCCCCGGCCAGCACGGCCAGCGCCGCAAGTCGAAGATCAGCGACTTCGGCATCCAGCTCCGCGCGAAGCAGAAGCTGAAGGGCTATTACGGCGATATCACCGAGAAGCAGTTCAAGCGGACCTACCAGGAAGCGAGCGCCATGAAGGGCGACGCTTCGCAGAACCTCATCGGCCTGCTCGAGCGCCGCCTCGACATGATCGTCTACCGCGCCAAGTTCGCGCCGACGATCTGGGCGGCCCGCCAGCTGGTCAGCCACGGCCACATCCGCGTCAACGGCGTGAAGTGCAACATCGCGTCGCGCCGCGTGAACGTCGGCGACGTGATCGAGCTCGGCCCGAAGGCGCAGGAAATGGCGCTGGTCATCGAGGCGCAGAGCCTCGCCGAGCGCGATGTGCCCGACTACGTGTCGCCGGACGGCACGTCGAGGGTCACCTACACCCGCGTTCCGACGCTGGACGAAGTGCCTTATCCGGTTCGCATGGAACCGAACCTCGTCATCGAGTTCTATTCGCGCTGATCCTTCGTGTCGGCTCGAACAAGCGGGGCGGCCCTCTGGGGTCGCCCTTTTTGTTTGCGGTTGCTAGGCGCTCGTCATGACCCTGCCTCCCCTCCCTGAATGGACTCCACACGAAGCGGTCTGGATCGGATTCCCGTCCGATCCCGAGCTTTGGCTGTCGGATCTGAGGGAAGCCGAGAAGGAGGTCGCAGCTTTCGCCAAGGCCGTCCACGCCAGCGGCAAAGGCGAGCAGGTCTGGCTGGTCGCGGCGCATGAGGATGCGGCTGCGAAGGCCCGCGCACTCGCGCCCTTCTCCAAGGTCATCGTCGAGCAGTTCGGCGACATCTGGCTTCGGGACAGCGGGCCGATCGTGATGGGCTCAGGCAAGCAACGCCGGGCGCAGGGCTTCCGCTTCAACGGCTGGGGCAACAAGTACGATCTCGACGGCGACCAGGATATCGGCGAGCGCATCGCGAAGGCGGCCGCTCTGCCCTACGCCCAGGCCCACTGGGTGCTCGAGGGCGGGGCCATCGACCATGACGGATCGGGCACGGTGATCACGACTGAGCAATGCCTGCTGAACCCCAATCGCAATCCCGGCGCCACCCACGAGGACATTGAGGGCCGGCTGGAACACGACCTCGGCTTCGAGCGCGTCGTCTGGCTCGGCGAGGGCCTGCTGAACGACCATACCGACGGCCACGTCGACAATCTGGCCCGCTTCGTTGCGCCGGGGCGCGCGGCCATTCCGACGGCGACGAACGACGACCCGAACGACACTGTCTATCGGGATGCGGCGAAGCGGCTGAAGGCGGCGAAGCTCGACATCGTCACCCTGCCATCGCCCGGGCGGATCGAGAACGAGGACGGCGACGTCATCCCTGCGAGCTATATGAACTTCTACATCGGCAATGCGGCCGTCGTCGTGCCGCAGTACGGCGCTCCGAACGACCGCGCGGCAGTCGAGGTCGTCCAGGCCCTCTTCCCCGGCCGCAAGGCCGTGGGTCTCCGAGCCGACCACGTGCTGACCGGTGGCGGAAGCTTTCACTGCATCAGCCAGCAGGTGCCGCTGTAGTTCGTCGAATTTCGCTTCGGTTCTGAAACGAAGCGCGACATCCGATGCCATGCGCGCCGGACTTTCGCCGACCTTCTACCGCGTGGCAGGCATCGCCTCGTTCCTGTCGGTCGTCACGACGCTCATGCTGATATTCCTACCGCAAATCTTTGCGCCGGTTGCTGAGGGCATTCCGGGCCGGATGCAGCGCGTGGCCGACCCGGTCTATCAGCTCCGCGCCTGGGCCTACCAAGTCCATCCCTTCCTGGTCTTCACCGGCTGCCTGGGAGTCGCGACCGCGTGTCGCCGTGTGTCACCAGCACTCGCACTCGCAGGCATTCTCAGTTTCGGACTCTGGGCGATCACCGAAGCTGGCCAGCAGTCGCTAACGCTTTTCGCCTTCGATGACTGGCGCCGCGCCTGGCTCGCGGGCGACCCTGCGGTCCGGGCATCGATCGAAGTGCGGACGGTGATTTACGACGGACTTTGGGAAGCCGCTTATTCGCTGCTGCTATTCGGCATCATCCTCGGCAGCACCTTCTTCTCCGCCATGTTGCTTCGCCTGCCGGACACCCTTTCGCGCGTCGTCGGCGCATTCTTCGCGCTGGCGGCGATCCAATCCGTCTTCATCCAATCTGGCGAGCTCGGCGGTCCCGTCCTGCCGGAATCCCTCGCCTTCTGGATATATCCGGCGACTCAGCCGCTTGCCCGCTTCCTTACGGGCATCTGGCTTCTGCGGGTGGCCATTCGCGGGGAGCCTCGTGTAGACGCCCCCGCATGACCAAGCTCACCGTCGCGGCGCTGCAGCTCGCCTTCACCGACAATGCGACCAAGAACATCCTCGCAGTGGCGGATCTCGTTCGCGAGGCCGCGTCGAAGGGCGCGGAGGTCGTCCTTCCGCCTGAGTTGTTCGAGGGCCCCTACTTCTGCCGCGTCGAAGACGAGAGCCTTTTCGAGAATGCGCGTCCGACGAACGAGCATCCATCCGTGCTGGCGATGCAGGAGCTCGCGAAGGCGCTGAAGATCTGGATTCCGACCAGCTTTTTCGAGGCCGAAGGACCGCATTACTACAATTCGCTGGCGATGATCGGCCCGGACGGCAAGATCGCCGGAGTCTACCGCAAGAGCCACATCCCCGACGGCCCCGGCTACGAGGAGAAGTTCTACTTCCGCCCCGGCAACACCGGCTTCAAGGTATGGAACGGGCCGCACATGTCGACGCTCGGTGTCGGCGTCTGCTGGGACCAATGGTATCCGGAAACCGCCCGCGTGATGATGCTGATGGGCGCCGAGATCCTCTTCTACCCGACCGCGATCGGCACCGAGCCGCACGACCCTGAACTCGACACCTCACGCCTGTGGCGCCGCGCCATGATCGGCCACGCCGTATCCAACGTCGTGCCCGTGGTAGCGGCCAACCGCATCGGAACGGAGAGCGGCCAGCGCTTCTACGGCCACAGCTTCATCTGCGACGAGCGCGGCGACATACTCGCGGAGTTCGGCGCGGAGGAGACGGGCGTGATCGTCGCGACGCTCGACCTGGCGCAGGCAAAAAAGCACCGCGCAGCCTTCGGCTTCTTCCGCGACCGCCGGCCCGAACTCTACGGGCGGCTCACCCAGGACGTCTGAGAGACAGCGCACGCTCGAAAACGCTCTCGAACATGCCTGCATTCAGGCGGTTCGTATTCTGGTTGTAGCGAGAGCAATGGTAACTCGACAGCAAGACGCGGCCGTCCGGTGCAGCGGCTTCTGCGCCGTGACCGAATTTCGTTGTTGTGGGTCGCAGGCCCAATGCACGGGCGGCGGCGACATGGGCTATCTGGCCGAGTGCAATTACCACCCGAACCTTCGAAAGAGTCGCAAGAGCAGCCTCGAAGTAATTGCGGCAGGTCGCGATCTCGCTCGGCTCCGGTTTGTTCGCCGGGGGCAGGCACTTTACCGCGTTGACGATAATCGCCCCGCTAAGTTTCAGACCGTCCGCCGGATCGGCGCGATATTCGCCTTCGGCGAAGCCGAACTTCAGCAGGGTCGCATAGAGAAGCTCGCCCGCGAAATCGCCGGTGAATGGCCTCCCCGTCCGGTTCGCTCCATGCTTGCCCGGGGCGAGGCCGACGATCGCCAGCCATGCGTCGGAATCGCCAAACGCCGGTACCGGCGCATTCCACCAGTCGGGATGCTCCGCACGGCATTCGACCCGGAATCGCACCAACCGTGGACAAAGCGGGCAATCGCGCGGCGCCTCCGCCTGCGGGATAGGCGACAATTCGGCGGGGCTGGCGAACCGCATGCACGTGCCGTAGGCGAGCCGCCGTGTCCGGCGCAACGCAACTCTACGCCATCGCCATCGGCTCGAACCGGCCGCACGGTCATTATGGCCGACCGCCGCAGGTTGTCGCGGCGGCGATCGGCAGGCTCGACGAGGCGTTCGGGCTGTTCGACGCGGCGCCTATCCTGCTCAATCCAGCACATGGTGGAGCGGGCCGCGATTTCGCTAATTCCGTCGCGCTAGTCGAAAGCGAGCTCGATCCGCCAGTCATGCTCAAGGCTCTGAAAGCCATGGAGCGCGAGTTCGGCCGACGTAGCGGCCGCCGCTGGGGTTCGCGGGTGCTCGACCTCGACATTGTCGCCTGGACCGGCGGCAAATGGCGCAAGCGTGGACTCACTGTCCCGCACGGATCGGCAACGAAGCGCAGCTTCGTGATCGGACCGCTGGCGACGATCGCGCCCGGCTGGCGGCTCGACGGGCATCTCACCGCACATCATTTCGCCCATCGCCTTGCCCGCCGCCGCCCGCAAAGGTAACGGAGCCCCGCTGGTCGGGCCCTTAGCTCAGTCGGTAGAGCAACTGACTTTTAATCAGTAGGTCGCTGGTTCGAATCCAGCAGGGCTCACCAGCACCGTCATGCCACTCGCCGGCTATCGCTGAAGCCTGTTGCGAGCTCGAAAAACTCGCTCGGCCCCACCGGCTTGCTGATGAAATAGCCCTGGGCGTAATCGCACCCCAGCTCACGCAGCAATGGTCTTCGGCTTCGTCGATGGCGGCAAAAGGGCCTCGCCCGGGCTCCCTGACGGGCAGTGGCTGGCCGGCGCCGGCGCAGGCATGCGCTTCTCCGCACTCGGCCTGATGTGGACTGGCGAGTTGGGTTTCCCAATCGCGAGGAGCCATTCCGACCGCGATCCGCGAGCCTTCTCACTCGCGAAAGCTTTCTGACCCCTGCCGGATCGGCTAGACGGTTCGTCGAAGAATGAACGGGGGTCAGCCAAGGTTCAGCCGTGTGGGGCGACCGGGTGAACATGATTTATAGCCGTTCATTAGTTTCGCTCCGTACGACCACCGCCGCGGCCGCGCTCGTTTTCGCCTTGGTCAGTCCCGCGCATGCACAAGAGCAGGAGGATACGGCAGGGGCGCCGGCCACCGTCCAACAGCGGGGAACGCAGGCCCAGCCTGCGCCGAACGGCGAGGACGACCCTTATGCGGACGATGCCGAGGCAATCATCGTCACCGGCGTTCGGCGGGGAAGCGTGATCGGCGACATCCCGCCTGAGAATGTCCTCGGTTCGCGAGACATTCGAGCCACCGGCGCGACCAGTATAACCGAGCTCTTGGAAGCGCTTGAGCCGCAGATCGGAAGCGCCCGCGGGCGCGGAGGCGAGCGGCCGATCCTCCTTCTCAATGGCAGGCGCATTTCCAGCTTCCGCGAGATGCGCGACATCCCGCCCGAGGCGATCGAGCGGGTCGAGATCCTGCCCGAGGAAGTGGCGCTCAAGTACGGATATCGGGCCGACCAGCGCGTCGTGAACATGGTCCTTCGCGAGCGCTTCCGTTCAACTGTGGCCCGGGTCGAGGGCAGCACCGCGCCGGAGGGCGGCTACCTTGGTGGAGAGGCGGAAGCGACGCGCCTGATGATCAGCCGCGATGCGCGAACCACCTTCAACGTCCGCGCCGAAGGCAATTCGGCCTTGACCGAAGACGAGCGCGACATCGACCTCGATTCCACTCCCGATGACCGGTCCGCGCGGACTCTTGTCGGTTCGCGCAGCCTCTTGCGTGGAAGCACGACCGTGAACCGCACAATCCTGACCGACGTCAGCGCGACTTTGAACGCGGAGGCCGAGCTTAGTCAGGGACGCTCGCTCATCGGGCTGTCCGACTTCGCGCTCGATCCGCTCGTTCGCAACAGCGCCACTGATAGCGGTCACGTCGGCTTCGTCCTCAACGGCGACAAGGGCAAGTGGCGCTGGTCGGCAACGGGCAACGGCGACATCGCCAGCTCCGTTACGCAGAGCGACCGCAACAATGAGACGGGACGTGATCGGTCGGAAAGCTTCACGACTTCAGGCGACATCGACTTGACGGCGAACGGACCATTGTTCGCCGTCCCTGCCGGCGATGCGAGCATGACCGTGAAGCTCGGAGCAAGCACTCTCCATCGGGAAAACGAGCAAAGCGACGAGGACGATTTTGCCAAGATCGATCTCAGCCGCACCCGTGGCAGCGCTGGTGCGAACTTCGACCTGCCCATCTCAAGGCGCAACCGCGACTTCAGCGCGCTCGGCAATCTGACCCTCAACGCCAATGTCGAAGTCGAACAGCTTTCCGACTTCGGGACGTTGACCACTGTCGGAGCAGGATTGAACTGGTCACCGGTCGACCGCCTCAACCTGCTTGCGAGCTGGACCCGCGAGGAAGGCGCACCATCGATCTCACAGCTCGGCGATCCGATCCTGGACACGCCCGACACGCGTGTCTTCGACTTCACGACCGGCCAGACGGTCCTCGTGACCGCCATTACCGGCGGCAATCCGGACCTGGTCGCCGACAAGCGCAACGTGCTGAAGGTCGGCGGAAACTGGAAGCCGTTCAAGGAAACCGACCTCCGGCTGCGTGCGGAGTTTGTCCGCTCGCGGCTTGATCGCCCCGTGTCGAGCTTCCCGGGCGTCAGCGCCCAGCTCGAAGCTGCCTTCCCGGAGCGGTTCGTTCGCGCCGCGCCACTGCCCGGCGAGACGATTGGACAGCTGGTCAGCGTCGACTTCCGCCCGGTGAATTACGACCAGGCGCGGCGGGACACGATCCGCTGGGGCTTCGATTTTTCGAAGCCCTTGCGCTCAGCGCGCCCCTCGCGGGCGGCGATCGACCGTTTCCGCTCCCGTCGACCGGCCGAGACAGGCCAGCAGGGTGGCGCGCCCGGGCAAACCGGCTCCCCGCGTGAAGGTGCGCCATCTCCCGATGGAGGCCCCCCGCCCCCGGGTGGCGAAGGAGGCTTCGGTCCGAGCGGAGGCGGAGGCGGCGGATTCGGACCCGGCGGCGGCGGAGGCGGCTTCGGCAGGTTCGGCGGCGGGCGGCAGGGCGGTCGGCTGCAGTTCTCGCTCACGCATACGCTGAATCTCGTCGACGAGGTCACGATCCGCCCCGGCATCCCCGAACTCGACTATTTGAACGGCGATGCCTTGGGATCGACCGGGGGGCGGCCGCGGCACGAGCTCGAGGCTCAGGGAGGTTATTTCAATAACGGCCTTGGCGCCCGCCTCTCCGCGAAATGGCGGAGCGGCACGGACGTGAACAGCACCACTGGCGACGACTTGCACTTCTCGCCGCTGGCGACGTTCGACCTTCGGCTATTCGCCAATCTCGGCGAGCGCTTTGAGCTGGTTTCGAAACATCCTTGGCTGCGGGGGTCGTCGCTGCGCTTCGAGGTCGACAACATCTTCGACGCCAAGCCCCGTGTCCGTAACGCGCTTGGAGACGTGCCTACCACCTATCAGTCAGACCTCCTGGACCCGCTTGGCCGGACGGTGTCGATCTCGTTCCGCAAGCTGTTCCTGCCTCCGCGCAGGGCCTTCCGCCGGCAGTCGCAGGACTGAAACGCGTAACCGCACCGTTGCGGAGAGAGGATCAACGATCTGGTAAGCGTCGGCTGATACCCAATCCATCATGGACGCACTGCCTCCGGAGTTTCGTGTGGAAGAACAGCCG
Source organism: Sphingomicrobium sp. (assembly GCA_036378895.1). Taxonomy (GTDB): domain Bacteria; phylum Pseudomonadota; class Alphaproteobacteria; order Sphingomonadales; family Sphingomonadaceae; genus Sphingomicrobium. The sequence goes on along the minus strand of DASUVP010000146.1, from coordinate 3,882 downwards.
GTTGAGACAACGCTTTATTCGCTGTCCAATCGGACCCCGGATCCTGTGGAGCGCCGAGACGGCGAACGCTACCTGACCTTGTTCAGGGTCGGCTCGGTCCTGATCGAGGATCGCCGCGAGCTGTGCCTGATCAAGAACGTCTCCGCCGGCGGCATGATGGTCCGGCCCTATTGCAAGCTGGAGCCGGGCTCGGCCGTTTCGATCGAGCTGAAGCGCGGCGAGCAAATCCCGGGCACCGTGAATTGGGTTCGCGACGATTCAGCGGGCATCACGTTCGACGTTCCCATCGACGTAGTTGAATTGCTCGCATCCTCCATGGAGGGTCCTCGCCCGCGCATGCCGCGCGTCGAGGTGCGCTGCATCGCATCGGTCCGCCAGGGATCGAACGTCTATGGCATGCGTGCGCACGACGTTTCCCAAGGCGGGTTGAAGGTCGAATCGAACAAGGACCTGGAGGTCGGCGCCGAGGTCCTGGTCACCCTGCCCGGCCTGCCGTCGAAGCAGGCGGTGGTCCGCTGGCGCGAAGGGCGCTCCTACGGAATCACCTTCCAGCGCCTGCTCGCGCTTCAGGAACTTGTCGAATGGCTTCGCGACCAGCGCGAGTTGCTGCGGACGACGACCTGAGGTCTTATTCGCCCGGGCGGCTGTAGCCCGGGGTCCACATCCAGCTTTCGGCCAGACGGCGCTGCTCGGGTGTCATCGCGCGCGGGGTGAATCCCGGACGGTAAGCCTTCGGCTGGATCTTCGGGCGGGGCACCGGAACGTGGCGCAGGACCTGCTCCGGCTGGAGTTTTTCGGCGAAGGCGATCCCGGCATAATGGCCGTTGACCCAAACCACATGTCCCTGGGTGCAGAGTTCATTGCGGCAGAACAGCACCGACGTGCCTTCGATCGGAAGCTTGTCGCTTTCCACCAGCGCGCCTTCGGACGACAGGTTGCGCAGCTTCACCGACTGCGACGCACCGCAATGCTCGATCGTCGCCGTAAGCAGGACCTGCGAACGCCGTGACTTGCGATTTTGGCTGTTGGTGGTGTCGTTCATGGCGAAGAAGATAAACCGCCACGGTAAAGCATTGCTTAAGTGCGTTGGGTTTCGGAGCGCTCGAACAGCATCATGAGATTGTTCGCGGGCATCTGGCGCCATTCGGTCAGAGCGAAGCCCTTTTGCACTGCTGCGGAAGCGAAATCTTCGACCCGCCGAAGCCCCCATTCGGGGTCGCGGCCCTTGAGATCGGCATCGAAGGCGAGGTTCGACGCAGCGGTCTCGATGTCGTCCTTGAGCCACGGACCGTAGAGGATCAGCGGCCCCCCAGCCGGCAAGATCCGCGCAGCTCCTGCGATCAGGCCCAGCGAAGCCGCCCACGGGCTGATGTGCGCCATGTTGATGTTGAGCACCGCGTCCGCGCTGACAACCGGCCAGTCATCCGCGCTTGCATCGATTTCGATTGGGTCACGGAGGTTGGGAAGGTCTGTCGCGTCCCGCCAGGCTGCGATGGACGCCAAGGCTCCGGAATGCGTGTCGCTCGGTTGCCAGTCGAGGTCCGGAAAGCGCTCGGCGAACCAGATTGCATGCTCACCGGTCCCGCTGGCGACCTCGAGCACGGTGCCGCTTTTCGGCAGCCACTCCGCAAGGACCTCCGCGATCGGCGCCCGGTTACGCAGCGCTGCAGGTGCGGAGCGGCGCTCGTTTGCCCCTGCTGGCGCCTCGTAGAAACGGCGATTGCTCACTGAGACCTGCTCACGGATCGCGCTCGCCGCTCTCGAACGATCAGCCAGACAAGAAGACCGATTGGACCCGCCATGAGCACGAGAAACAGGACGGGGAGCTGGACCAGGCGGCTGAAGCCCTTCGAATCTGCGTCGCGGGCGACCCAGAGCCCGACGAACAGGTCGAACGCGAGATAATGGGTCCAGCCGAGAACGATCCCGCCATCGCTCATGAACAAGGCGCGCAGGCCCTCGATCGAATAGTTTGTGAGGTCGGGCTCGGCCGCGCCGGAAACGCGCAAGGGATCGGCAAGGCCTCCGAACAAGGCCACGAACATTGCCGCATAGACAAGGCACAGGAGGCCGACGCCGGCGTAGAGCACCGCCGAGTTCACGAACGCTCGGCGCGGGAGGAACGCCAGCATCGCCCAGCAGGCGAAGGCGACCAAATTGGTCAGCGTGAAGATCGCTGACCAGGGCATGACTATTCGGCCGCCTGCGCCGGCTCCGAATCCTTGTAGACCAGGACCGGCTTGCGCGCCGCGAGCGTCTCGTCGAGGCGCCGCCGTGGAGCGTGGATCGGCGCGGCCTTGAGGCTCTGGTCACCGGCTCTCGCCCGCTCGGCGATCGACCGCAAAGCCATGATGAATTGGTCGAGGCTGGCCTTCGATTCCGTCTCCGTCGGCTCGACCAGCATCGCGCCATGGACGACCAGCGGGAAGTACATGGTCATCGGATGGAAGCCCTCGTCGATCAGCGCCTTGGCGACGTCGATGGTGCTGAGACCCTCGCCGAATCCCCGGTCGGAGAATAAGGCTTCGTGCATGCACGGGCCGCTTCCTCCGAACGGCGCGTCGAGCACATCTTCGAGCGAGCGCAGGACGTAATTGGCGTTGAGGACGGCATCCTCCGCAACCTGCCGGAGCCCGTCGGCGCCGTGGCTCAATATGTAGGCAAGCGCCCGGGTGAACATGCCCATCTGCCCATGGAACGCGACCATCCGGCCGAACGTCGTCGGATGCTCCTCGGCGGCATGCTCTTCCTCGACGATCTTGAAGCTGCCGTCCGGATATTTCGCGGCGAATGGGAGCGGCCCATAGGGCGACAGCGCCTCCGACAGAACCACCGGCCCGGAGCCCGGCCCGCCGCCGCCGTGCGGCGTCGAGAAGGTCTTGTGCAGGTTGATGTGCATCGCGTCGATGCCCAGGTCGCCTGGTCGCACCTTGCCGACGATCGCGTTGAAGTTGGCGCCGTCGCAATAGACGAAGCCCCCTGCGGCATGCACCGCGTCGCTGATCGCCTTCATGTCCGGCTCGAACAGGCCGCAGGTATTGGGGTTGGTGATCATCACCGCGGCTACGTCAGGCGCGAGCCGCGCCTTCAGCGCATCCAGGTCCACGCGTCCCGCCTCGTTCGCCGGGATGTTCTCGACGCGATAGCCCGCGAAGGCCGCAGTCGCCGGGTTGGTGCCGTGGGCGCTTTCGGGAACCAGGACGACGGCGCGTTTGTCCCCGCGCGCTTCCAGCGCGGCGCGAATGCAGAGCAGGCCGCACAACTCGCCGTGAGCGCCCGCCTTGGGGCTCATCGCCACGGCGTGCATCCCGGTAAGATCGAGCAGCCAGAAGGCGAGCCGGTTGATCAACTCGATCGCGCCCTGCACCGTCTCCTGCGGCTGCAGCGGGTGGATATCTGCGAAGCCCGGCAGGCGAGCGACCTTCTCGTTAAGGCGGGGGTTGTGCTTCATCGTGCACGATCCGAGCGGGAAAAGCCCGAGGTCGATCGCGTAATTCTGGCGCGACAGCCGGGTGTAGTGCCGGACCGCCTCCGGCTCGCTGAGACCGGCGAGACCGATTTCCCGATTGCGCTCAAGCCCGCCGAGGCGGCCTGCGTTAGGCTTGAACTCGGGGAAGTCGACGCCGGTCTGCTCCGGGCTGCCGATCTCGAACAGCAGAGGCTCCTCGAGCATCAGCGCGCGGTTGCCGGTCACGGTGGTCGTCTCGCCCTCGGCGTTTGCGGGGACGGATGGCCGCCAGCCTGAAGGATTGACGGTCACTGGCACACCTCCTTCAGGCCTGCTTCCAGGGCGTCGATATCCTCGACCGTAGCGGTTTCGGTGACGGCGATGACGAGGCCGTTCTGAAGCGGTTCGACTCCGGGATAGAGTCGCCCGAGCGA
>DASUVP010000145.1:0-4902 GCA_036378895.1 Sphingomicrobium sp. | reverse complement strand
GCGAAATGTCGACACCCGCCTCGGTATGGCCAGCGCGGACGAGCGTACCGCCGGGCTTCGCCACCAGCGGGAAGACGTGACCCGGGGAAACGAGCGCGTCGGGTCCGTGAGTCGCGTCGATAGCCACCGCGATGGTGCGGGCGCGGTCCGCGGCGCTGATCCCGGTCGAAATGCCTTCCTTGGCCTCGATCGAGACGGTGAAGGCCGTCTCGTTGCGGCTGCGGTTGTTGTTGACCATCGGCTGCAGCCCGAGCGTGTCGGCGCGCTCCTTGGTCAGTGCGAGGCAGATGAGGCCCCGGCCGTGCCGGGCCATGAAGTTGATCGCCTCGGGCGTCGCCATCTGCGCTGGGATGACCAAATCGCCCTCGTTCTCGCGGTCGTCGTCGTCGACCAGGATGAACATCCGGCCGTTTCGTGCCTCGTCGATGATCGCTTCAGTCCCGACCAGGACCTGCGTGTTCCCGCGCTGGAGCAGCTTTTCCAGCCGAACGAGGGTATCGGCGGTCGGATTCCACTCCGAAGAGCCGAGCTTGCGCAGCGAATTGGGATGAAGGCCGGCGGCGCGGGCCAGAGCGGCGCGGCTGACCTCGCCGGTTTCGATGATGGCGTTCAGCCGATCAATGAGAGTCGTGCTCATGGCGGCCCACATAATCACATTGCAATGTGATGGAAAGAAGGAACAGGGATGTTCCTACTGTGCGCGGGTGGCGAGCATTCGATCGATGTAGCGGGCAATCACGTCGATCTCGACATTGAGCTGTCGGCCTTGGGTCAGATCTCCCAGCGTCGTCTCGTGCGCCGTGTGCGGAATGATGTTCACCGAGAAATGCGTCCCGTCCTCGGCGTTGCGCACCTCGTTCACGGTGAGAGAGACGCCGTCGAGCGTGATCGAGCCCTTTTGAGCGATAGCCGGCGCCAGCGACCGGTCGACGCGCACGCCGATCCGGCTCGAATCCCCTTCCGCGCACACCCCGATCACCTCGCCGACGGTGTCGACATGGCCGGTTACGATGTGGCCGCCCAGCTCGTCGCCCATGCGGAGCGGGCGTTCGAGGTTGAGGCGTGCGCCTTCGACCCACTGATTGCGGGCCGTTTTCGAGATGGTCTCGGCCGACACATCGACTGCAAACCAATCATCGCCCTTGTCCACGACCGTCAGGCACACACCCGAACAGGCGATCGACGCGCCGAGATCGACCGTGGAAAGGTCGTAGCCGGTGCGGATGCGCAGACGGAGATCGCCGCGCTGCTCCGCGCTGACCACTTCGCCGACGTCGGTTACGATGCCCGTGAACATGGCTGCCGCTTAGGCCCCGCGCATCCGCTCGTAAACTTCGAGACGGTCGATGCCGAGCGATCTGCCGTCGCGCGGCCGCCACTTGCCGTGCGCGTCGGCGATCGCATCGAGGCCGACATAGCCGAAGCTCGACTTGCCTTCGCCCACGATGATCGGTGCCCGGTAGATCAGAATTCTGTCGACCAGGTCTGCGCTGAGAAACGCCGTTGCGGTCGCCGATCCGCCTTCGACCAGCAGGTCGTTGACGTCATGAAGCCGGTACACATCCTCCGGAGATTGCAGGATTTCCCATCCATCGACCGCCTCGCCGCGAGTGAGCAGCGCCCGCCGCGGCGACCACTCCTCCAGGCCCGCCAGCCGAACGTCGAGCCGCGGCGCATCCGCCTGATAGGTCCCGCGCCCGACGAGGATCATGTCGGAGTGCGCGCGCTCGAGATGGACGTGCTTGCGCGCGTCCTCCCCGGTGATCCATTTGCTTTCGCCGGAGGGAAGGGCGATCTTCCCGTCGATCGACAGCGCAAGCTTCAACGTGATGCGCGGGCGCCCCAGCTCCAGCTTCGTCAGCCAGCCCGCGAGCGATTCCGCCGCCGCCTTGCGCCCGACGCCCAGCTTCACCTCGATCCCGGCATCGCGCAGCCGCTTGATGCCCTTGCCCGAAGTCCGCGGGTCGGGGTCCTTGAGCGCAATCACCACTCGCGCCGGCTTCGCCTTTACCAGCAAATCCGTGCAGGCGGGTCCGCGCGGGCTCGCGTGCGCGCAGGGCTCGAGCGTCACGTAGACCGTCGCGCCTTTCGCCTTGCCCCCGGCTTGGCCGAGCGCAACCGCTTCCGCATGCGGCCTTCCGCCAGCAGCCGTCGCGCCGCGCCCCACGACCTGGCCCTTAGGCGACACGATGATGCAGCCGACATTGGGGTTGGGAGCGCTTCGGCCGCGCGCGGCATCGCCGAGCCGAACCGCCTCAGCCATGAACCGGCTGTCCTCGCTCACATTCCGAGCTGCTTTTCCAGCTTCTGGAACTGGCGCTGCTTCTCCTTCGCCGCGGCGTCCTTCTTCGCCTGATCGACCTTTTGCTGGGCGATGATCTCGGCGTCGGTGCGGCTCGACGAATAGAGTTGAACCTCCACCACCTGGGGAGGCGGCGCAGTGTTGATCTTGGAATCGACCAGGAACTCGATGACGATGATGGCGGTCACCAGCACCGCAAGCATTGCGCCGATCACCTTCTCGCGGCTCCGCTGACGCATGAAGGCGAGCAGGTCCGCAAAAGCGGCGCGCGGACCTACGGGCTTGGGGAACCAGGAGAACATGGGGCGAATGTAAGCGCAGGCAGGGGCAAGTGCCAGACAGCGCGCTTAGGCGGTCTCAACAGGATAGGCCGTAGTGCTTTTCACCCGCTCCATGGCAAAGTGCGAGGAGACGTTCTTCAGCGGGACGGCCTTGATGAGGTCGCGGTAGAAAGCGTCGAAGGCCGCCATGTCCGCAACTGCGATACGCAGCAGGTAATCGATGTCGCCAGCCATCCGGTGGACCTCCATCACCTGTGGCATCGCCGATACGACGGAGCTGAAGCGGTCCAACCACTCCGGCGAATGGTCGAACGCCTCGATCATGACGAAGATTGTGAGGCCGAGCCCGAGGGCTTCGGGCCGGACCAGCGAAACGGTCCGCTCGATCACTCCGTCGGTGCGAAGGCGCTGGACCCGGCGCCATGGCGTCTGCGACAGGCCAACCCGCGCCGCAACTTCGGCAATTGCGAGCGATGAATCTTCTTGAAGGACGGCAAGGATCCGGCGGTCGGTTCGATCCAGCTCTCGCATAGGCACTTCTTAGAAGAATATTGCGGATTTGAAAGCTCGGGCGGCAAGATCGACGCTTTTTGCTCGCCGCCTCTTGCCTTCGTTACTCTGCAGGTGGGAGTAACCGCCAGTCCGGTTTTCGAGAGCGCGTGTCCGGTTTGAGAAGAATCTTCTCATTTGGGCTGGTCTTGGTCCGGCGAAACTCCCTGGGCCCCGGCAGCGATGCCGGGGCCAATCCGGAGTGGGGGACCCAATCACAAGAAGTTTGCGGAAGGAAAGATGATGAAGCTTTTTCGGATTGCCGGCGTAGCGGTCGCCGCTGGGGCCCTGGCCGCCTGCGGTGGCGCAGCGACCGAGGAGAATGTGGCCACGGAGAACGTGACGCTCGAGACCGAGAACCTCGATGTCGGAGCGGACCTGAACGCGGCCGACCTCAACGCCGTGTCGGTCGATGCCAACACCGTCACGGTCAATGAAGTCACTGTGGAAAATACCGCCGACGCGAACGCCGCGGGCAACGCACAGTAATCACCATGTCCCCGGAGGGCGCGGCACCGGCAAAGCCCGGTTCCGCGCCCTTCTTCTATTCGATGCGGAAGGTGAGCGTGATCACGGTCGACCAGGCGATCGCTTTCCCGTCCTCCGTCGCCGGCTTGTAGCGCCAGTTGGCGATGAGGTGGCGGCGCGCCGCGTCGAAGAACGAGCGGTCCGCGCGCCCGACCGGCTCGACGGCCACGACCCGGCCGCGCTCGTCGATCGACAGCTTCAGCCGCAAAACCGCTTCCTCTTCGAGCCTTTGCTTGTCGGGCGGATAGGGCGGCTCGATCAGATGCTGCGGAGTGGCGAAGCGGGGACCGACTCGGACCGGCGGGGTGATCGTCGGCGTTACGGGACCAGGATCTGGATTGGTTCCAATGACCGGTCCTGGATCGGGCATCGGGTCGGGAACTGTCGAGACAACGGGACCATCCGTGACGGGAATGGGCACGATCGGCTCGGGCCGGTGAATGGTTGGTCCCTGAGGCGGCGGGTCGCGCTGGGGATCTTGCGTCTCGGGTTCGGGCGGCGGCGGCTCAGGTGGGATAGGAATTGGATCAACGACGATCGGCGGATCGAACACGCGGATCGGCAGGTCCATCTTGGCCGTCATCACCGCCGCGATCAGCACCGCGTGGCCTCCGACGATGAGCATGAGAGCGCGAGGATGGCGCCGATGGTCGGCGAAGCCTGAGATGCTGGAGTACACTGGCATGACCCTCACTCCTTCTGACGCGAGTCACATGAAATGTTACATCATTACATACTTGAGGCAAGACAAATCGCGGCGGCTGCGGCGAGAAAACTGCTAGCGTTTGGCGGCGGCCTTCAGTCGCTGTAGGGCGCGGTCCTTACCCATGCGCGCGACGATGCCGGCCATCTCCGGCCCGCTCTCCTTGCCCGTCAAGGCAAGGCGAAGCGGATGGAACAGCTCGCGCCCCATTTTCCCGGACGACGTCTTCAGCTCGGCGGTCAGCGCGGGCCACGGCTCGGCATCCCAATCCAGGACCTCGGCGATCGCGGCCGCGTCGCGCAACAAGAGACGCTCGTCGTGGGCCAGCTCCGGAGCATCGACCTCGCCGTGCAGCACTTCGAACCACTGACCGAAGTCGGACAACCGCTCGAGATTGGGCCTGAGCAGAAGCCAGTCCTCCTCGGCGACGTTGGCCGGCAGGTGGTCGGCCACAGCCGCGAAGTCGAGCTTGTGGAGCAGGCGTGCGTTCAGCAGCTCGACGTCGTGCGGGTCGAAATGCGCGGGCGCGCGGCCGAAAT
>DASUVP010000144.1:0-2789 GCA_036378895.1 Sphingomicrobium sp. | reverse complement strand
CTTCAGGCCGCCGTCGAGGAACTCCGCGATCGCGAAAACGTCGTCGATCGCCTTGTCGATCTCGGCTTCCGACCGGCCCTCCGCGAGCGCATCCACGATCAGAGTGTCGAGCTTCGCGTGCTGCGATTCCTCGATCCAGTGATTCTTGAGCAGGCTCTTGAAGAGCGGATCGAGGTCGCCGTTGTCCTTGATGCTGCCGAGGTAATGCTGCTGCGTCATCCACTCGATCATCAGGATGACGAGGCCGACCGCGAGCGGATCGTGGCTGAGGATCTTCTCGCCGATCGCCTTGGACGGACCGATCATCTGGACCTCGACCGGGAAGCCCCGAACGAATGCTGCGTGGAAGCGCTTGAACAGATGGATGTGCTTCGCTTCCTCGCTGGCGAAGTTCAGAAGAGCGCGAACACGCCAGTCGTCTTCGAGCAGGTGCGGCCGTGCGTGATCGAGCAGGAAGGGGAGGATGAATTCCTCGACCACCCCGAACATGCACAGATATTCGTGCGCCGCGATCTGGTTCAGCGTCTTTTGCTCGAAGGCATTGAGGCCTTCGATCGCACCGGTCCGCGCCAGGCTTTCCGGCAGGAAGTTGCGGCTGAAATCGAGGTCCTGGTCGTCGCGCAGGACGTCGTCGAGTTGCCACTGGGCCCTCAACGAGGACGCTAGCGTGGCCTCGTAATTGAAGTCGTGATACATTTTTTGCCTCCTCGCCTTAAATGTGGACAATTGCCGGCATGACTGCGGTCGCAACGGCAGACATCCCGGAAACAACGGCGAAGAAGATCACGACCGCGCTGCGCGCGCGGATTTCCTTTTCAAAATGTAACATCTCAGATCCCCTTGGTTTTTAAAGGCACAGAAGGACTCTTCTTCGGAAGCAGTGCTTGCCGAGATTGTGAGCGGTCCTTAACGCGATGTGACGAGCGTGTAGCTTAGCGACTCGTTTGCCAACATGACCGGCTTGCCGGATAACTTGACCGAAACGCCGCATACGTATGCGCAGCGGGGCTGCTTTATGGACGTATTGACGGACATTCTCGGATCGTTGCGCCTGACCGGAGGCGTGGTGATCGATGCCGAGACTCATGGCGACTGGTGCCTGGTTTCCCAGTTCACCAACGAGCATTGCGCGCCATTCTTCCCGGTCCCCGGCAACCTGATCGGCTATCACTACGTCCGCTCCGGACACATGTTCGCCGAGCTGAACGGTCAGACCGTCAGCGTGCCGGCGGGAGCGGTGGTGCTGTTCCCGCGCAACGACCCGCACCTGCTGTACAGTGACCGTGGCCTCGATCCGCAGGACGCGAGCGATCTCGTCCAGATCCTCCCGTCGGGCATTCAGAAGATCGTGGTCCCGGGCGAAGGTCCGTCCACCCAGATTTTCTGCGGTTTCCTAGGCGTATCGGCCAGTCACCATCCACTGCTCGACGCCTTGCCGCCGATGCTCCTGCTGGAACATGACGCCTGGACAGAGCGGCAGTGGCTGGAGTCGTCTCTCCGCTATGCCTCCCAGGAATTGAGCTCCGACGCAGTTGCGGTCGCCCGCATTGCCGAGCTGTTCTTCGGGCAGGCCATCCGGCGGTACATGGATGGGCTTCCGGCAGGGGAGGGCGGCTGGCTCGCGGGCCTCAGGGATCCGGCGGTCGCCAAGGCGCTGAGCGTGATTCACGGCCGATATGCGGAAGAGCTCGACGTCGAGACACTGGCGCGCGAGGCGGGCGTTTCGCGGACTGTGCTTGGCGAGCGTTTTGCCCAGCTGATCGGCGAGCCGCCGATGCGTTATTGCGCCCGCTGGCGGATGCGCGTCGCCGCGAACATGCTCCGCGACGGGAAGCAGAACGCGGCCAATGTCGCTTATGCGGTCGGCTTCAACTCGGAAGCCGCGTTCACGCGCGCATTCAAGCGCGAATATGGCGAGCCGCCGGCAACCTGGCGGCGGAGAGTCGAGGAGGTTGCGAAAGAGCGGCAGGAGCGCGGCCGGCTGCCGGAGCAGGTCGTCCGCACCTGCGCGGCGAAAGACGGGACGCAGCTCGCCTTTTCGGTGGTCGGCGAAGGGCCGCCGCTGGTGAAGGCCGCCAATTGGCTGAACCATCTGGAGCATGACTGGAAGAGCCCGGTGTGGCGGCACTGGCTCCACGAGCTGACGCGCGGGCATACGCTGGTGCGCTACGACGAGCGCGCAAACGGCATGTCCGCCTGGGACACGCCGGAAATCTCGTTCGAGGCGTTCGTCGACGATCTCGAGACGGTGGTCGACGCGGCCGGTCTCGATCGGTTCGACCTGCTCGGGATCAGTCAGGGCGCGGGCGTGGCGATCGCCTACGCCGTCCGTCACCCCGACAAGGTGCGCAAGCTCGTCTTGTGCGGCGGCTATGCGACGGGCTGGGCGGTGCGTCAGGAGCCGGAGGAAGTCGCTCGCCGCGAAGCGATGCTCACGCTGAGCCAGACCGGGTGGGGCGCCGACAATCCCGCCTACCGCCAGCTCTTCACCAACCTCTACATTCCGGGCGCGTCACACGAGCAGCAGCAATGGTTCAATGAGGTTCAGCGGGTCACGGCATCGCCCGAGAATGCGGTGCGGCTGATGCGCGTTTTCGCATCGATCGACGTTCGCGACCTGCTGCCCAAGGTGACGACGCCGACCATCGTGTTTCACGCCCGGGGCGACCAGGCCATTCCGTTCGCTGCCGGAGAATATCTCGCCGAGAACATTCCCGGGGCGGTGTTCGTACCGCTCGAAAGCAAGAACCACATCCTGCTCGAGAATGACGAGGCCTGGCCGGAATTCG
>DASUVP010000143.1:0-4721 GCA_036378895.1 Sphingomicrobium sp. | reverse complement strand
ATCGCGCGCCGGCGCGAACTTCGCGCGAAGCCAGAACAGTCTGCACGTCTGCGAATCGAGCGCTGCGGACCCTGACGATCCTTGGATCGTGCAGTCCGCAACCTTCCCGGATTCGTCGACTTTGACCAGAACGTCGACCGTCCCCTGTTCGTCCGCCATCTGCGCCTCGGGCGGGTAATCGTCTCCGCTCACCAGATCCTTCAGATTGAGGAGCTCCGCCGACGTGCCGCGCTCGTTTTCGGCTGGCAACCAGATCTCGTCGTCCATCGGAGCAGCGGCCGCGAGGCCGGGCATCGCCACAATGAGCGCCGTTGTTATCGCGAATACGAAGCGATGCATCACGCCTGCAACTCTCTCTGGGACGATTCGAATATCAGAACAGCCGAAACCACACATCAACGACGAGCGATCAGCCGCTCGATCGCTTTATGGTGCGAGATCTCATCCCCGGCGATCTTCTCCAGCACCTGGCGCAGTCCGATGAGTTCCGCCTCCGACAGATGCTCGATGCCGATGAATTCGTTGCGCGCCTTTCCGCCCGCGCGGATCAGCTCGTCCAGCTTCGCCTGGATCGCGGACGCGTCGCGGTTCTGCGCATTCTGGATCAGGAAGACCATCAGGAAGGTGACGATGGTCGTCCCCGTATTGATCACCAGCTGCCAGGTGTCGGACCAGCCGAAGAGCGGTCCCGTTACCGCCCAGACGACGATGATCCCGAACGCCAGGATGAAAGCGCCCGGCTGTCCGCAGGCCATCGCGACGCCGGCCGAAATGCGCTCGAAGAATCGGTTCATGTGAAGCCCCTCCGTGGGTGTCGGACCAATGAGGAAGCCTCTGTAACTGCTCTTTAGTCAATCGCGGCTACGCACCGCGCGGATGCCGTATCACGGCGAGTAGAGGAGTAGAGAAGCGTGGAGCGCTTGTTGGATCTTTCCCTGCGCGTTGCCCTGATGGTCGCAGCCCTGGGCTCGGTCATCATGCTGGCGTTGATGCTTCTCGACCTGTTCGTCCCTGTCCGCTGGAATTGGTACAACGCCTTGGCCTTTTTCGGTGCGACCGCGCTCCTTTCAGGCGCAAGGCTTCTTCACAGCCTCGCCCCTCCGGCGGCGACAAAAGGCTAGCACTTCTCACCCTAATCGGCCCGCGTTTCGAGCACACAGGGGCCGCGCGTGCGCCGCTCCTTCCGGCACGCTTGACTCCTGACTCATCCTTAACTAAACCGTACAGTACAGTTTGAATGTCGTAGATCGCGTCATCTGCGGCCTTTGGACCAGTTGCATGGTGAACTCAGTCGCACGCGCGGGACGGGGCGTTCCGCGCGACCGGGTCGCCGTGCGCGCGTCTCCCCACACCCACAAACAACAGGAACGGACATGATCAATCTGGACTATTCGGGAAAGCGGCGGGGCACCGACCTCGGTCGCGCACTTGCTCGCCTCCTCCTCGCCACGGCGATTGCCGGCGGCGCGGCGCTGGCGGTCGGCGACGGCACGGTTTTCGCCGCGCTGAGCCGGGCGTTCGGCTGAGCACTTTTCAATAATCGCAGCGGCATTTCGGGGACCGCCCGCCAGGGCCGTCTCCGGAGTGCTGCCTGATTCCACAAGCGAGAAACGAAACATGAGGAAATCGGAAAAACGTGCAATTCGATCCGTGGCCAGCGTCGTGCTCGTCACCGCCTTCGCCATCGGGACGACTGCGATCGCAGCCGATCAAGCCGATGCCCGGGGTCTCCGCGGCGGCGGAGCACCGAGCTTCGGCGGTGGCGGCGGCGGCGGTTTCGGCGGCTTCAACCGTGGCGGGTCCGGCAGGGCACAGCGTCCGGCGGGCGGCCAGCGGAAGCAAGCCACCAGCACGGGTCGCCCGAATGCCAATCAAAACGCGTCGCAGGGCAATGCCAACACGACGGCAGCGAACAACGGCAACCGCACCGCCCAGACGACCAGGTCCGGCAACACCGCCTCCGCAAGGAACGGCAACACCGGCGTTGCGGGCAACGGCAACGGGAATACCGGAACCGCCGTCAACAACGGCAATGTGAACACCGGGACGGTCGGAAGCGGCAACGTCAACACCGGCAATGTCGTCGCCGGCAACGACGTCGACGTGAACGTTGAAAACGGCGGCTGGTACAACGGTTCGACCGGAACCGCCTACGCAACTGGCGTGGCGGTCGGGGCGACCACCTCGGCGGCGGTGGCGAGCTCCTATTACTATTCGACGCTGCCAGCCGGTTGTTCGCCCTATTATTATGGCGCCTATCGCTACTATTCCTGCGGCGGCACCTGGTATCAGCAGACGAGCCAAAGCGGCAGCACGGTCTACGTCGTGACCAGCGACCCGACCAAGAAGTAACGACGATCGCCAAAGGCAGGCGGGCTGGGAAGATCCTTCTCAGCCCGTCTCGCTCAGACCACTTCCTCCTCGTGGCCGTAGACTAGCACGGTCAGCACCCCGAGCTGGGAATTCTGAGACGCACCGCCGACGCTGGCCTGGAAGCGTTCCGCGCGGACCTCGTCGCAACCGTAATCGGGGCGCGCCTCTCCCGTCTCGGCGAGCACCGAGCAGCCGCGAACCGCGCCGTTCTGGTCGAACGCGACCATCATCATCAGGCCGCCGATCAGCGTGTCGCCGGGCTCCAGGCTTTTGGAAGCGGGCATCGCTCCGGGCGTGAACCGCCGCTCGAACGTGATCTTTGTCTGCACGCCGGCATTGCTCATGCTCGCTTTGGTAGCCTTGGCTGGCGAGCTGGTGGCGTCGCACGCCTCTTCCCCGCCCAGCGGCAGGCTGGACTCATAGCTGCAGGAGCGGTGTGAGCCGTCGTCGCCGTAGGTTACGGTGACTTTCTCCCACCATGGGGTGTTCGACACCAGGGTCGGGGTTGTCGCCGCCGACGCGGCTGCCAGGGCGATGGCGGCAAAGCTGAGCACTTGTCCAACTTCCTATGTGCCCGCTCCGGCAGCACCATCGCCGCCGCTGTCTCGCATAACGTGCAAATCGGATTTTGGTCCCACGGGGGCAGCGCACAGCGGCGAACTGCGTCGTTTCGCCGGACGAACGGTTTGAGCGGTCAAGACGATCGATCAACCGTTTCCTAATCTTCTTCCTGCATTTGACGCGCGGGATGGGGATTAGACCGCGCACCATAATCCGGCTGCTCGTGAAGGCAGGCCTCGCTGGGCTCGTGGCGAACGAAGTGCGTGGCCTCATCCTCGCCGGTCCCGTGCTTTATGGAATGTATCAGGCGGGCGGGACGGCAATGGCGATCTGGCTAGGCTTCTGCTCGCTCGCCGGGATCGCGCTGTCAGTGATCGCCCCGCTGTTCATCGCGAGGAAGCTCAAGCTTGTTTAATCGGCCCGCTCTGCGAATTCACCGCCCATGCTGGATCGCCGAGTCCAAGCTCATCCAAATTATCGGAAATATTGAGGCGGCCTGGCCCCAACAGAAATGGGGGCCGGCATTGCTGCCAGCCCCCACTGCGCCGAGCGAAGGATCTGCTGGTCTCTATGGTCCGGATCCCAGGGGACCCATTCCAAGAAGTCCAAGCTCACCAGCTCAGGCGTCGCTTCCCATCTGACAACTCCCTCCGAAGAGGAGACCGACCGTCCGATCGACTGCGCTGCCCGAAGGCTCGCTTGTCTCCTGAACTATCGGTGCCTGGCAGAGCCAAAGCCATCCGATGTTCCGCGGCCCTTCTTGGGTCGATCACTCTTGCGTCCCGCTTTGCTTCTTCCGTCCGAAGACCTCCGAAGCCGCGTCGCGCTAGAGGAAGATCAACTCTTCCGGCGCCTCTTCCCGACTGGCCCCGAGCTACTCCGAAAAGTCTCTCACTGCCTGTCGGCGGAGATCGGTCCTTCCGTCACCCTCCGCTCCCTTCTTGCCGTTGCCGGCCTTCCGGTGGAGGCGGGGACTTCCGTCCCGATCACCTTTTGACAATGCACGTCGCGTCCGAGTCGGGGAAGCGAAAAATACGTGCTCAAGCCTGTGGATAACGGGGATATCGGTAACAACAGTAGGAACAAACTGGCATTATGCCCGAGTCGGCCTTTTCAGTTGCCGAAACGTTCCCCCCTTACATCCCCGGATAGCGGTCGAACTTGGGCATCGAGTTGAGTTTGTCCATCCACCCGATTCGCTCGGCCATCTGGATCTGCGCGTCCGGCACGATCGAGTCGGGATCGTCGAGCGTCGCGATCTGCACGTCGATCTGGCCGGGGAAGATCGCCTCGCTCGTGTAAAACAGCGCCGTTCCGCACTGCGGGCAGAAATGCCGCCGGCCATGCTCCGACGAGGCATATTCCTTCGTCTCGCCCTCGACCTTCAGGTCGTCCTTCGCGACCAGCCCCCAGGCGACCATCGGAGCGCCCGAGTGACGCCGGCAGTCGGAGCAATGGCACAGCGCCTGGTGCACGGTGTTCGACGACATCTCGTACTGCACCGCGCCGCAATGGCATTGACCCTTGGGCATCTTTGGTCTCCTTTTGTTCTGGTTTGCCCATGTGCCATAGTGGCAGCGATTCGGCCAGTGCCGCGTTGCCGTCCCGACCTCCCTTCCCTACTTCGTAAGCCGTGCCCGAAAGTCCCGCGCCCTCCCCCGAAGCCCCCTGGCTCGCCGGCCTGAACCCGCCGCAGCGGGAGGCCGTGCTCACGACCGAAGGCCCGGTGCTGGTCCTCGCCGGAGCCGGCACCGGCAAGACCTCCGCCCTCACCGCGCGCCTCGCCA
>DASUVP010000142.1:0-3215 GCA_036378895.1 Sphingomicrobium sp. | reverse complement strand
TGGCACTCCATCGGCTGAACGAATGGAACGCCCCATGCCCGCTTGGTTTCCGTTGGGGAAGGGGTTCTCCGTGCTGCGAACGGCAGAAGATGATAGAAGCGCCGCCTTCTCACCCGGCGGGTGAACGAGCCGAGCGTATCCGAGTGCCGTTGCCCGCGAGGAACGAAAGGCACCTTCATGGCGAAGATCCTGTGCGTCCTCTACGACGATCCGACCAGCGGCTATCCGAACAGCTATCCGCGCGACGAGCTGCCCCACATCGAGCGCTATCCGGACGGGCAGAGGCTGCCGACACCCAGCGCGATCGACTTTCAGCCCGGACAGCTGCTCGGTAGCGTCTCGGGCGAGCTGGGCCTGCGCAGATTCCTGGAATCCGCCGGGCATGAGTTCGTCGTCACGTCGGACAAGGACGGGCCGGACTCAGTTTTCGAGCGGGAGCTCATCGACGCCGATATCGTGATCTCGCAGCCGTTCTGGCCCGCCTATATGACGGCAGAGCGCTTCGCGAAGGCGAAGAACATCAAGATGGTCGTCACCGCGGGCATCGGTTCGGACCACACCGATTTGCAGGCCGCTTGCGAGCGCGGCGTGACGGTGGCCGAAGTCACCTACTGCAACTCGATCAGCGTCGCCGAGCATGTCGTGATGATGATACTCTCGCTGGCGCGGAATTACCTGCCCTCGTGGGAAGTGGTGAAGGCCGGCGGATGGGACATCGCCGACTGCGCCGCGCGCTCCTACGACATCGAGGGCATGCATGTCGGAACGGTCGCTGCGGGGCGCATCGGGTCCGCCGTTCTCAAGCGGCTGAAGCCGTTCGACGTCCATCTGCACTATACCGACCGCCATCGCCTGCCCGCTGAGGTCGAGCGAGAGCTCGGCGTGACCTTCCACGAGTCCGCGGCCGAGATGGTTCCCATTTGCGATGTCGTGACGATCAACGCACCGCTTCATCCGGAAACGGAGAATCTGTTCGATGAAGCGATGTTCGCGCGGATGAAGCGCGGCGCTTATCTCGTGAACACCGCGCGCGGAAAGATCGTGAACCGCGACGCCGTCGCAGCTGCGCTAAGGAGCGGGCAACTTGCGGGCTACGCCGGCGACGTCTGGTTCCCGCAGCCCGCGCCGCGCGACCATCCGTGGCGGTCCATGCCGCACCATGGGATGACCCCGCATATCTCCGGGACCTCGCTGTCGGCGCAGGCGCGTTATGCCGCCGGAGTCCGCGAGATCCTGGAATGCTTCTTCGACGGCCGCCCCATCCGCGACGAATATCTCATCGCCAAGGATGGCCGGCTCGCGGGGGCGGGTGCTCACAGCTACAGCGAAGGCGACGCGACCCGTGGATCGGAAGAGGCAGCGCGCTACCAGATACCGAACCCGATGCCGGCATAAGAAGGGCCCGCCGGAGCGGGCCCTTCTGATTACTCGGCCGCAGGCGCCTCGTCGCCCGCCTTGGGCTTGGCGGTGGCCTTTGCTTTCGGCTTTCCACCCTTCGGCTTGGCCGCCTTGGGAGGCGCGGGGACGATCTCGAACGAGGGCGCATTGTCCTTGATCCGGACCTTCACCTCGCCGCCGTTGACCAGCTTGCCGAACAGCAGCTCTTCGGCGAGCGGCTGCTTGATCTTCTCCTGCACCAGCCGGGCCATCGGACGAGCGCCGTAGAGCTTGTCGTAGCCGCGGTCGGTGAGCCACTGGCGGGCCTCGTCGTCCAGCTCGATGTGGACGCCGCGGTCTGCAAGCTGCAGCTCCAGCTGAAGGATGAACTTATCGACGACGCGGGAGACGACCGCCGGCGGCAGGTAGGCGAACGGAACGATCGCATCCAACCGGTTGCGGAATTCCGGCGTGAACATCTTCTTGACCGCGTCCTCCTGCGCATCCTCGCGGGTCGCGGCTCCGAAGCCGATCGACTCGCGCGCCATGTCCGCCGCGCCCGCATTGGTGGTCATGACCAGGATGACGTTCCGGAAATCGACCGTCTTGCCGTGATGGTCGGTCAGCTTCCCGTTATCCATCACCTGCAGCAAGATGTTGAACAGGTCCGGGTGCGCCTTCTCGATCTCGTCAAGCAGGAGCACGCTGTGCGGATGCTGGTCGACCGCGTCGGTCAGGAGGCCGCCCTGGTCGTAGCCGACATAGCCCGGGGGCGCGCCGATCAGGCGACTGACCGAATGCCGCTCCATATATTCCGACATGTCGAAGCGCTGTAGCGGAATGCCCATGACAGAGGCCAACTGGCGTGCGACCTCGGTCTTGCCGACGCCCGTGGGGCCGGAGAACAGGTAATTGCCGATGGGTTTGTCGGGCTCGCGAAGGCCGGCGCGCGACAGCTTGATCGCGGAGGCAAGCTTCTCGATCGCGAGATCCTGGCCGAACACGACGCGCTTGAGGTCGGCCTCGAGGTTCTCCAGGACTCGCTTGTCATCGGTCGAGACCGACTTCGGCGGGATCCGCGCCATGGTTGCGACCACGGCCTCGATCTCCTTGGTCGTAATCACCTTCTTCCGGCGCGAGGGTGGGACGAGCATCTGCATCGCGCCGACCTCGTCGATCACGTCAATCGCCTTGTCCGGAAGCTTGCGGTCATGGATGTACCGCGCGCTCAGCTCCACAGCGCTCTTCACCGCGTCCGGCGTGTAGCGGACGTTGTGGTGCTGCTCGAAGGAGGAGCGCAGGCCGGCGATGATCTTGATCGTGTCCTCGACCGTCGGCTCGTTCACGTCGATCTTCTGGAAGCGCCGGAGCAGGGCCCGGTCCTTCTCGAAGTGGTTGCGGAACTCCTTGTAGGTCGTCGACCCGATGCAGCGGATCGCGCCCGAGGAGAGGGCAGGCTTCAGCAGGTTCGATGCATCCATCGCGCCGCCGCTCGTCGCGCCCGCGCCGATCACCGTGTGGATCTCGTCGATGAACAGGATAGCGTTGGGAAGCTTCTCGAGCTCCGCGACCACGGATTTCAGCCGCTCCTCGAAGTCGCCACGATAGCGGGTGCCCGCCAGCAGTGCGCCCATGTCTAGCGCATAGATGGTTGCGCCCTTCAGCACGTCGGGAACGTCGCCCTCGATGATCTTGCGGGCCAGGCCCTCTGCGATGGCGGTCTTACCGACACCGGGGTCGCCCACGTAGAGCGGGTTGTTCTTCGAGCGGCGGCAAAGAATCTGCACCGTCCGGTCGACCTCGACGCTGCGGCCGATCAGCGGGTCGACCTTGCCGGC
>DASUVP010000141.1:0-3234 GCA_036378895.1 Sphingomicrobium sp. | reverse complement strand
GTTTCGGGGGGTTCCAAAATTGAAGAAGATTCTCTCGGCCGCTGCGTTGGCTGCGGCTTCCTTTGGCGTGACCGGCTGCGCCACCGTCATGAACGGCACGAGCCAGCCGGTTGCGTTCAAGTCCGATCCGGATGGCGCGATCGTCAAACTGGTCTCGGGCCAGACCTGCACTACGCCCTGTCAGTATGAGCTGAAGCGCGGCAAAGACTCGATGGTCACCTACAATAAGGAAGGCTACCAGCCGGTCTCCGTCTACATCCAGAGCCGCACCGGCGGCGCCACCTTTGGCAACATCATTGCCGGCGGCGTGATCGGCGGCGTCATTGACGGCACCAACGGGGCCTCCAATCATCTTTATCCGAGCCCGGTCTATGTCCGCCTCGTCGCGGACGGGGCCAGCGGAGAGCCCGTGCTGCTCGACAAGACGGGCGCGGTCATCTCCACGGTCGCCCAGTACAACGCGAAGGTGGAAGCCGACGTTCTGAAGGGACTTGAGCAGCAGGGGCTTTACGCGTCCGGTCAGGCCCGCGCGGCGGTCACGGGCAACTAGACGCCGTATCCAAAGCCGTCTTATGTGGGGCCGGTGCCAAGCGCGCCGGCCCTTTTTTGTGGGCGAGTTCCAGGCATTTATCGTTCAGCCCCGGGAAATCGGAACAACATAAAGGTGCCCGGGATTTCATCGGCAGAGCTCGAACCAAGGGTGCGCCGCGATAGCGGCGTAAAATTTATGCGCAGTAAGCTTGCAATCATTCTCGGGGCCGCGGCGATGGTGGTCACGACACCGCTCGCGGCACAGCCGCGTGGCGATGAGCCCATCGCGGTTCCGCGCGCCATCAAGCAGGGGATCGACTTCGTCTACGTCGATCCGCAGATGAGCACGGTCGCGAGGCGGCGCCAGCGGCCGCAGAATTGGCTCGCGCGCATCTTCAACTTCTCCGGGAGCTCGCGGCAACAGCCGAACGTGCTCTTCACGCAGCTGTACCATGGCATGCAGCAATACCAGATGCGCTGGGGGCGGCTGCCGCAGGTCAAGGTGCCTGCGGGCCCGGTTCTCAAGCGCGGATCGACGGGCAAGCGGGTCGACCTGCTTCGCCGCCGTCTCGGACTGTCGCCCGGCGGCGGATACGACACCAGCCTGTTTCAGGCTGTCGCGACCTACCAGACCGTGCACGGGATCGGACCCGCCGACGGAATCGCCGGAAAGGCGACGATCGCGTCGCTTAACCGTGGATCGACCCATTACCTCCGCCGTCTGGCGATCAACGTCGAGCGCGCGTGGCGGCTTCCGCAGACCCGCACGTTCGACCGCTACGTCGTTGTCGATTCCGGCGCTGCGGAGACCTACTTGTTCGACCGCGACCGGATCGTCGACGGGATGCGGGTGATCGTCGGCTCGCCCAAGACGACGACGCCGATGATCGCCGTCATCATGCGCAACGCGAAGGCGAACCCCTACTGGCACGTTCCGCCCGAGCTGGTCCGCAGCCTCACCGCGAAGCGCATCAGCACGGAGGGTATCTCCTACCTGAAGAACTTCCATTACGAGGTGCTGTCCGACTGGGGGCCGAATGCCCAGAAGGTCGATCCCAAGTCGATCAACTGGAAGGCCGTCGCTTCGGGCAGGAAGGAGCCGTCGATGCTTGTTCGACAGCTCCCGGGGCCGTGGAATTCCATGGGCAAGATGAAGTTCGAGATGCCCAACGACTACGGCATTTACCTCCACGACACTCCGCTCAAGGAGAAGTTCGCCGGCGATCGCTGGATCAGTAACGGCTGTGTCCGCCTTGAGGACTATCAGCGGTTCGCCACCTGGGTGTTCGGCCGGATGCCGCAGCCAACGGCTTACGAGCAGAGGATCGACCTCCCGCGCCCGGTGCCGGTTTACCTCACCTATCTCACCGTTGAGCCGTCGCCGGGGCATGGGGTCGTTTTCCGCCCCGACCGCTACGGCTGGGACACGCTGGCGATGCCGCAGATGTTCGGTCCCGGCAGCGTGGCTTCGACCCCCGAGGACTCGCCGCTGCGCGCTTAACTCTCTGAATACCGCGGGATGATAAAAGCCCGCGGGAACCAGGGAGTTTCGCGATGGGTGAGCGTATCTCGGCGGACCTGATCGAGCGTATCCGCCAACGGCTGACGGTGGATTATCGCCGGACCGGGGACGGCAATTGGCTCCGCATGCCGCAGGAGTGGCGGCACCGCCAGGCGCCCGCCTTCCCGATGTCGGTAATGTGGAAGCGCATCAACGATGCCGCGGCGGCCGACGAAATGGCCAAGGAGCTGAAGCCGATCTCGCCTCTCGACGAGAAGTCGGTCGCGAAGGTCGAGAAGTCGCTCGGCCGCAAACTTCCCCCGCAGCTTCGCCAGCTCTATCTCGAAATCGGCGACGGCGGCTTCGGTCCGTTCAGCGGCCTTCGCCGACTGTCGAACTGGGCGAAGGACTATTCCAAGCTCCTCGTCGATACGCCGAAGGAGCGCGGCCGCGACTGGCCCGAAAACCTGCTTCCGATCGTCTACATGAACGGCAAGCGCATCTGCGTCGACGCCGCCTCGGGCGAGGTCGTGCTCTGGTCCAAGCCGCCGAAGAAGGCGAGCGAGAAGAAATGGCTCGCCTCGTTCATTCCCCAGTCGCCCTCGGTCGAAGCATGGCTGGAACGCTGGGTCGACACTCCGACGCAGGCAGAGGATGGTCCCGAAGGCGGCTGGAGCCCGCCGGCCGAAGAACTCGCGCGACGCGAAGCCGTCGTTCAGGAGGCGGAGGCAAAGCGCGAGGCGGAGGCAGAGAAGGCCAGCACCGTCACGCCGGTCGACCTGCCACCGCTCCCCGACGATTTGCTCGAACGGATACAGGCACGCGCCTTGGACCCGGAACGACGGACCTATCTGGCCGGAGCGCAGGGCCGCTCGACGCCGTTCGGCCTCGAAGAGATGGAAGACGAGCTGGTCCGCAATGCCCAGCACATTCCCGGCCAAGCGTTCGGCGCGCTCGCCGGAATCATGAAGGGGCTCGGCAAGATGGCGCCGATGGTTGGAATGCCCAAGATGAACATGGTCATGGGCGTCGGCGGCGGAATGGTGATGATGAACGCCGGCGCGGGTGGAAAGCTCGGGCAGCCTGCGACAGAGGCGGCGCTTGCCCATGCCGACAGCCAGCTTGGTTTCGCGGTTCCGGAGCCGCTTCGTCAGCTGCTGCGGATTGGGGACGGCGGGTTCGGCCCGGGCAACGGCCTGCTC
>DASUVP010000140.1:0-4939 GCA_036378895.1 Sphingomicrobium sp. | reverse complement strand
GGCTTGGTCTCAACCGACGCGACGGTGAAGCGTCCGGCCTCGACCGTCGCCTTCGCGGCGTCGGCCTCACCCTTGCTGCCGATCGACAGGCGGTCCAGCTTCTTGCCGTCGAGCTGGACGAGCCGCGCCGTGAAGGGCTGGCCGTCGGCCTCGAAGGTCGCGCTAACTTGCCAATATTCCTGGCTCTTGAAGATCTCGATCTCGCGTTCACAATCGACGATCAGGCGCAGCGCGACCGACTGCACGCGGCCCGCGGACTTCGCGCCGGGCAACTTACGCCACAGGATCGGGGAAAGCGTGAAGCCCACCAGATAATCGAGCGCCCGGCGCGCGCGGTACGCGTCGATCAAATCCTCATCGAGCTCGCGTGGGTTACGCATGGCCTCGGTGACGGCGGCATTGGTGATCGCGTTGAAGGTGACTCGCTGCACGTCTTTCGGCAGCGCCTTTTTCTGGCGAAGCACTTCCTGCACGTGCCAGCTGATCGCCTCCCCCTCGCGGTCGGGGTCGGTGGCGAGGATCAGCGCATCCGCCTTCTTCGCCTCGTCGGTGATGAGCTTCAGCTGCTTCGACCGGTCCGGCGACACCTGCCAGAGCATGTCGAAGTCCTTGTCCGGATCGACCGAGCCGTCCTTCGGCGGAAGATCGCGTACGTGCCCATAGCTGGCGAGCACGCGGTGCCCTCCACCCAGATACTTCTCGATGGTTTTCGCCTTGGCCGGCGACTCAACGACGACGAGTTTCAAAATTTTCCCTCACGCATACGCGTATAACGTGGGGTTCCCGGATTCGGGTCGTCAAGCGGGGCGAATGCTGACCTTTCCACCGGCATGCCGATCCAGACGCCCGGCGAGATCGAGTTCCAACAGGGGCCATCTGGACCGCGCCGCTCGGAGCACCCGACAGGCGGATGATCTCGTCGACCGGGACAGGCGACGGGCCCAGCAGCTCCTCGATTATGCCGAGAGCGCCACCGTCGCCGTCCATCCATTGCGCCTCCGGCGTCTCGTAGAGCGCTCGCGGAGACGCCAGCGTGGGCTGAATCGGACGAACCGCCTCGAGAACGTCGGCCGCGTTCTGGACCAGGGTCGCGCCCTGCCGGATGAGCTGATTGCACCCCTGGGCGCGCGGATCGAGCGGCGAGCCCGGAACGGCCATGACCTCACGCCCCGCTTCCGCGGCGAGCCGTGCCGTGATCAGCGAACCCGATCGTGGAGCGGCCTCGACCACGACCGTCCCAAGGCTCAGCCCGGCGATAATGCGGTTCCGATAGGGGAAGTGGCGAGCTCGCGGCTCGGTGCCCGGCGGCATTTCCGCAACGACCAGCCCGCGCTCGAACATGGCCTCCTGCCTCGCCTGGTTTTCCTGCGGATAGAAGACGTCGAGACCGCCGGCGACAACCCCGACCGTTCCCCGTTCGAGCGGCCCGTCATGGGCGGCGCTGTCGATTCCACGGGCGAGGCCCGACACGACGACCGTACCCTCCTGCCCGAGATCATAGGCGAGTTGCCGGGCGAACCGGCAGGCCGCCGCCGAAGCGTTGCGTGCACCGACGATCGCGACCAGCGGCCGATCGAGCAGCTTGAGATCGCCCTTCACCGTCAACAATGGCGGAGCGTCATCCAGCTCGGCGAGCGCTCGCGGATAAAGGCCCTGCCCAAGGACGAGATAGCGAGCACCGAATGCCTCGATCCGCGCGATCTCGGCCTCGACAGCCCTGCGGTCCACGATCCGCGGAGCCTTGCCTCCACCTCGCGCGGCGAGGTCCGGAACGGCTTCCAGAGCGGCGCTCGCCGATCCGAAGCGGGCGATCAGCTGGCGGTAGGTTACAGGCCCCGATTCCGGGCGAACGGACCAGTCGGAGCCGGTCGACCAAATCGGAACTCACGCGGTCTTTTTTCCTACCTTTGGTTCGGTGCCGGCTCTTAGCCGAGCGATGTTTGTCTTGTGCTTCCAGACGACCAGCAAGGCGAATCCAACTAACATCGGGAAGAGCAATCGTTCGCCGAGGATCACTGCGCTGATCGGGGCGCTTAGCGCTGCGATCATTCCCGCGACGGACGAAATCCGAACGAGCAACAGCAGGCCGACCCAGATGATGGCGTAGATTAGCGCTCCGATCGGCAGAAGCGGGATCAGCACGCCGAGCAAGGTCGCGACGCCCTTCCCGCCCTTGAACCGCAGCCAGACCGGATAGAGGTGCCCGATCAGGGTCCCGGCGGCCGCGAAATTCTCCGTACCGGGCCAGACTTCCCGCGCGATCAGGATTGCGGCCGTCGCCTTGAGGCAGTCGAGCACCAAAGTTGCCGCCGCAAGCGGCTTGCTCCCGGTGCGAAGGACGTTGGTCGCGCCGATGTTGCCGCTGCCGATGTCGCGAACATCGCCCTTCCCAGCGAGCCGGGTGAGCACGAGCCCGAACGGGATCGATCCGAGGAGATAACCGAGAGCGAGCGCGAGCAGCAGTTCAGTTGTCATGAAACGCGGTTGGTAGCAGAAGGAAGAGCGCCTGCAATTGCGCCCGCAAAATTCGCGTGCAAAGCGCAGCAGCAATGGACGCCAACTCGCCTCTGCTCTTCTTCGATTCCGGGGTCGGGGGGCTGTCGGTGCTCGAGCCGACGCGGGCGCTGCTTCCCAATGCACCGATCGTCTACGTCGCCGACAATGCAGGCTACCCCTATGGCAAGCGCAGCGAGGCCGAGATCGCCAGCCGGGTACCTGCCCTCCTCGGCCGGCTGGTCGAGCGCTTCCATCCGCGGCTCGCGGTAATCGCCTGCAACACGGCATCGACCATCGCGCTCGATCATGTGCGCTCCGCGCTCGACCTTCCCGTCGTGGGCACCGTCCCGGCCATCAAGCCCGCCGCGGAGATGTCCAAGTCGCGCGTGATCGGAGTCCTCGGCACGGAAGCGACCGTCCGCCAGCCCTACGTCGACAATCTCGCCGCCGAGTTCGCCGCCGATTGCACGATCATCCGCCACGGCTCGCCTGAGCTCGTCGACCTCACGGAGGCGAAGCTCGCAGGCGAGGCAATCGCCGCCGAAGCCGTGCGGGCAGCGGTCCAGCCCATGTTCGACGCCGAGGATGGCGATCGGCTCGACGTCGGGGTCCTCGCCTGCACCCATTTTCCGCTGCTACGCGACGAGCTGACGCAAGCTTTTCCTGGTGTGGCTTGGATCGACGGGGGTCCCGGTATCGCCCGACGCATCGCCTGGCTTACCCGCGAGCAGCCCTGGCCGGCCGCCTCAAGCCACGGCCTGATGGTCTTCACCGCCGAGCCACGCTCGCCGTTGTTGAGCACGCTGGCCCACTATGGCATCGGCGAGGTCCGGACGCTCTAGTTGCGAGTCGTTCGCAATGGCCTTCCGCGACCTGCGAAGCTAATGGCCCGCTGAGCGGACCATGGACTACGACAGCATTTTCAAGGCGGCGATCGGCCGGCTTTACGAAGAAGGCCGATATCGCGTCTTCGTCGATATCCTGCGCAACAAGGGAAACTTCCCGAACGCCCAGTGCTTCGGCGGCAATGGCCCGAAACCGATCACGGTGTGGTGCTCGAACGACTATCTGGCGATGGGCCAGCACCCCTCGGTCATCGACGCAATGGAGCGCGCTCTGCGCGAAGTCGGCGCAGGTTCCGGCGGCACCCGCAACATCGGCGGAAACACGCATCTCCACGTCCAGCTCGAGGAAGAACTCGCTTCGCTTCACGGCAAGGAAGCGGCGCTGCTCTTTACTTCGGGCTATGTCTCGAACGAAGCCGCCCTTTCCACGCTCGGCAAGCTGCTTCCCGGCTGCGTGATCTTCTCCGACGCGCTCAACCATGCGTCGATGATCGCCGGCATCAAGAATTCGGGCTGCGAGAAGCGCGTCTTCCGGCACAATGACCTCGAGCATCTCGAAGAGTTGCTGGTGGCCGAGGATCCCGATGCGCCGAAGTTGATCGCGTTCGAGAGCGTCTATTCGATGGACGGCGACGTTGCTCCGATTGAGGCGATCTGCGACCTCGCCGACAAGTACAACGCCCTCACCTACCTCGACGAAGTCCATGCCGTAGGCATGTACGGCGAGCATGGCGGCGGCATTTCCGAGCGCGACGGAGTCGCCGATCGCCTCAGCCTGATCGAGGGCACGCTCGGGAAGGCGTTCGGAGTGATGGGCGGCTATATCGCGGCTTCGCGGACGGTCGTGGACTGCATCCGCAGCTACGCTCCAGGCTTCATCTTCACGACGTCGCTGTCGCCCGTGCTCGTTGCCGGAGCTCTGGCCAGCGTCCGCCACCTGAAGGCGTCTTCGATCGAGCGCGACATGCAGCAGAAGACGGCCGCGGAGCTCAAGGCCAGATTTGCCGCGGCGAAGCTCCCGCTGATGCCCAGCGTCACGCACATCGTTCCGCTGCTGGTCGGCTGCCCGGTCAAGGCGAAGCGAATCAGCGACATCCTGCTCGCCGAGTACGGCCTCTACGTTCAGCCGATCAATTTCCCGACCGTCCCGCGCGGCACGGAGCGCTTGCGCTTCACCCCCGGCCCGCACCACGACGCGCAGATGATGGACGAGCTCGTTTCCGCCCTGGTCGAGATCTGGGACCGGCTGGAGTTGCAGCTCGCCGCCTGAACCGGACAGTATTCCCTCTATTTAATCCCCGTTAAGTGCTGGTAGCATCCCGCGATTGAGTCGGCACTTGGGGGCCCGGTTCGAATGGGGTTCGTGAAAGCATTGCTCCGGCCGCCAATGCGCCTGCGGACGTTGTCCGACCGATGGGCGAAGTGGCTGCGCGCTCTCTGGTTCTTCCTCTTCGGGCTTTCGGTTCTCACCGTCGTCGTGAGCACGATCTACGCCGTTCGCGCGAGCTATTGGATCCAGCCCGTCCTCCACCAATTCAACCTGGATTACGACGTGACGACCGAAGGAAAGCTGGTCGTCGGCACGTCGCCGGGCCGTG
>DASUVP010000139.1:0-5950 GCA_036378895.1 Sphingomicrobium sp. | reverse complement strand
GCGAGGAAGGAATCGCCGATTGCATCGTCGAGCGCGAGGGCATCGTAGATCGCGTCGAAGGCTGAGCTTTCGGACCGGTTGAGGCCGAGCTCGGTCGTGCTCTTGCGGCTGACGTCGACGGCCACCTGGTTCCCGCTCACGCTCAGCGAGCCCTTGTAGAGGAAGGGCAGCAAATCGGTGGTCGCCGTCAGGTTGTTGCCGCCGACCAATGTCCCGGCGTTGACGACGATGAAGTGCCCTTCGGCCTGGTCGACGTTCGCGACGTTCAGCTGAAGCGTCGAGCCGGTGCCGAACGTTGCCGTTCCGCTAACGTTGAGCATGCTCGACGCCCCCGCAGTCTTGTCGAGGGTGACTGCGAGGGCGCCGCCATTCGACACGTCGAGGGAGGCGATCGACGCCGACTTCAACACGCCGAATGTTCCCTTGTTGACGGTGACGGCCAGGCCAGAAGCGTTGGTGATCTCGGCGACGAATTTGGACGTGTCGGCGATCGTCAGAATGTCCGCGCCGCCGCCGAAATCAACGGTCCCGTTGAAGAGCGACGTTCCGGCCGTCGTCAGCGTGTCAGCTCCGCCGCCGAAGCTCATCTTGCCCGCTGCGATCGAATCGCCGGACAAAGCGAAGCGGTTGTTCCCGCCGCCGAAGCTGACGTTGCCCGTCAGCTTTCCGTCCGCGACGTCGAGCGTGTCGCTCCCGCTGCCGAGCAGGATGTCGCCGTCGATCGTAGGCGCCGCAAAGGTGGAGGCGACCACCGTTTGCTTGATCGTCGCACCGGATACGTTGGCGCTGAGGTCGATCGCCACGTTGCGGTTCGTGCCGGCAGTCGCACCGCTGCCGGAGATCGCTCCGCTGTTCTCGATCAGGTTCAGCGTGCCCGAGTGATCGACGATGGCGATCGCGGTCCCGTTCGCGCCGGTGCTGGCGGCGATTGTGCCGCTGTTGCGCAGGACGGGCAGGCTGGCGCCAGCAGCGATGTCGACCGCCGTCGCGATGGACTGGGCGGTGTTGCCGCTTGCCGCCACGATCTTTCCGGCGTTGCGCAGCTCTGAAGTGGACGCGCCCGAGCCGAGGCGGACGGCGGTCGAGGCCCGATCGATCGATTTCGCCTGGACTACACCGGTGACGCCGATGCCGTTGGCGATCGTGACGGTCCCGCCCATGCCGCCGACCTGCAGGCCGTTGCCGTCGACCCCCGTGTAGACCCCGTCGCCCGCGATCACGCCGTCGACGATCAGGCCGAAACCCGTTCCCGTGCCCTGCGTTGCGCCGATTGAGATGTTCCCGGCCGATCCGATCCGCATCGCCGGGGCAGCGCCGTAGGAAGCGACGGATGCCGTGCCTTCCTTGTTGTCGTCGATGCCGTCATCGTCCTCGTCAGGGTCCGTGGTGCTGCTGTCCTTCGGCGGAATGGCAAGGATGATGCCCTGCCCGACGCTGCCTTCGATGGAGACTGCAGGTCCGCCCTGAAGCAAATCGTCGGCGTCGAGCTTGCTCGGGTCCGTTGGCGATACCGTGTAGCGATAGCCGCTCGACGCGATCTTGCCCTGGATCGTCATTGCGCCGGTTACATTGCCCGTCGAGCGCACGGCGACATTGTTCTGACCCTGCGCGCTGATCTCGCCGGCGAGGCGGACGTTGCCGTTCACGTCCGACAGCTGGATGCCGACGGAATTGTTGCCGAGCACGTTGGTCTTGCCGTCATGGGCAAAGTTGCCGGTCAGCGGCCCGCCGAGCGCGATGCCCGCGCTGTTATTGCCTTCGACCGTGATCGCGCCGGTGCTTCCGACGACGATGTTCCCGATGAATGCCCCGTTGGTGCGGATGCCGATGCGATTGCTCCCGGTGGCGAAGGGGCCGTCGAGATCGCCGTCATTGTCCGCGTCCGTGGGGGTGAACGGTTCGTCGACGGTGATCTTGCCGCCGATCGTCAGGCCGCTCGTGACTCCGGCCGCGACGTCCACGCCAACCACGTTCGACAGGTTTCCGATCAGGATCGAGCCCTGGTTGTTCAGCTTGTGATTGCTGTCGATGATCACGCCGCCGCCGGCGGTGCCGTTCACCACGCCGGTCGAGTTGATCAGGATGTCGTCCGCTGCGCCCTGCTTGACGGTCGAGGTGCGCACCGGTCCGTTGACCGCGGTCGAGATCGTCGTTTCCGCGGCGGCGGGGCCGGCGATGGCGATGAAGCAAGTCGAAGCAAGCAGGGTAGTGCGCATCAATGTCCTCAATGTCCGATCAGGAAGCGCAACCGCCGCGGCGGCAGGCTTTCAGTCGGTCAGACGGAGACGCGCCGAACTTGCCTTGAAGTTTTTTTTAGAAGCCCTGCTCGAAGCCGAGACGGATCGTTCGCGGACGCAGTGGCGTGATCTGGTCGCCGCCGGTGGCGATCGGAGCACCGAATGCAAAACGGTTGCCGCTCTCGTCGGTCAGGTTGGTCACCGACAGCGAGATCGCGCGCCTGTCGGCGGCAACGCGCACGATCAGGCCGGAATCCAGATACTCACCCTGGGACTCGCCAAGGTGCGGGCCGATCCCGAGGCGCGACTTGCCGACGAAGCGCGCGTAGGCGTTGGCTTCGAGCGTCCAATCGGTGGACAGCGACGTGCGCCAGTCGATCGCCCCACGCGCGACGAAGCGAGCGATGTTCGGGATCTCCATCGAGCCTTCGCTGGGACCCGCCAGAAGCGTGAAGGCCTGGGTCGGCCTGGTGATCTTCCCGTCG
Source organism: Sphingomicrobium sp. (assembly GCA_036378895.1). Classification (GTDB taxonomy): domain Bacteria; phylum Pseudomonadota; class Alphaproteobacteria; order Sphingomonadales; family Sphingomonadaceae; genus Sphingomicrobium. Next base: position 3,228 of record DASUVP010000139.1, on the reverse strand, counting down.
TTCAACGCGAAGCCCGCTTCCAGCCGCAGCTCGGGGGTCAGCCGGACTCCGCCGTTCGCGGTGACCGTCCAGACGCGCCCGTCCCCGATATTGTCGGTGACAGGCAGGCCGGAGGCGTCGAGGAAGTCCGCCTGGATGTCTTTCCAGTGACTGAGCGTGGCCCCGCCCTGCAGGTCGAAACGGTCCACGCCGGGGCGGCCATAGCGAAACCCTGCTTCGGCGGTGCCGAGCCGGTCGTTTCGATAGAGCCGAACCGTGTCGCCCGCGATCGACAGCCCGCCCGGGCGGAAGCCCTGCTGGTAGCGGGCGTATAGCGTCAGGCCCTCGACCGGCCTCGCCAACAGGGAAAAGGACGGCAGGAAGCGGGTCTCCTCTCGCTCGCCATCATCCTCGTCGAGCCGGGCGAGAACGAGCGGGCTGAGATGCTCGCCCGAGCCGGACAGTTCCGAATGGGTGAAGCGGGCGCCAAGGCTCGCCTCCACCCCTTTACGGATCTCTACGCCCGCCTCCCCATACACGGTCGTCTCGCCGACCTCGTTCTCGACCCCGGCAAGGTCGAAGCGGCCGCCTGGGGTCTGCACGTCGCGGTCGACGCGATAGCGGTGCCGGATCGAGCTGAACCCGACGAGCCAGCTATATCCGTCGGCCATCGGTCGCCACAGACGCGTCTCGTTGCTCAGCGCCCGCGCCTTGCTCCGTTGGCGAAGCTGCCGGGTTTCGCCGTTCGCCGACGCATCGAAATTCTCGTCGACGTCCTGCCAGCTCATGCCGGTCGTTGAGCGGAAGCGGATCGCCCCCGTGTCCTTGCGGATCACGAAGCTGGCGAGCGTGAAATCGGACGAAAAGGGCTGATCGACGAGGCTGCTCCGCGACAGGCCCGAGCCGGCTTCGTCCGCATATTGGCTGTCGTCGCCGTCGATCCTCTGCCCGACCCCGGAGACGTCCACGAACCAGTCGGGCACCAGCTCAGCGCTGAGCGTCGCTCGAGCGCCGCGAATGTCGACGTCGTTGATGTCCTTCTCGCCGGTCGCGCGATTGTCGACGTAGCCGCCCTCGCGGCTCCGGTAGCCGACGACACGCAAGGCCGCCGAGCTGCCGAGCGGCGCATTCAGCATTCCCGACAGATCGTAGCCCGCATCGCCATGCCAGGTCGCGGTCGTCCCCGCGGCGACCAGGCCCGACATGCGATCGAAGCTCGGCATGTTGGGCTTTAACAGCACAATTCCTCCGAGCGCGCCCGAACCGTAGAGCGTGCCTTGTGGCCCTTCGAGGATCTCGACCGACTGCATGTCGACCAGCTTCAGGTCCGGGTCCGGTCCGCTGTAGGTCGTCCGCATGTCGCCGAGATATTGCCCGACCGGCGACTGGGTCGGCCCACTGAAGCTGGAATCGGCGATGCCGCGGATGAACAATTTGTTGCGGCCGGCGCCGAGGTGGGTCGACGAAAAGCCGACCGACCTCGCTTCGATCGCCTCGGTTCCCGCCACTCCCAACGGCGCGAGCTCGCCGCCGTCGATCCTCAGCCACTGCCCGGCGAAGCGAAGCGACGGCGTGTCGCGCTTGCTGGCCACGACGATGACTTCCTCGCCCGCGTTCTCTGCAGGCCGGGGCTCCGCGCGCAGCATGACCACGGCCGGCTTGCGGAGCGCAGTCCGCTTCGGCGTAGGCGGGGTCGCGGCAAGCAGCAGGTAGGAATTCGCGCCGACCTTCTGCACCTTGAGGCCGCTGGCCCTGGCTATCCGCGCAAGAGTCTCGGCCGGCTCCATCTGTCCCCGAATCTGGGGTACCCGCAGTGAAAGCAGGCTTCGGTCGTGCACGGCGATATTGATCTGCCCTTGCCGGCCGAGCGCCGCTATCGCCTGACCGACCGTCCCTGCCGGGACATTGATCGACCGGTTGGCGGCGTGGCCGGGAGCAGCAAGGGACAGGAGCGCAAGAAAGGACGCGCCGGCAATCAGCCTCCGAATCGCTTAGCCCTTTCCTTTCAGCTTCCAGCTTTGGTTGGAGTGCTCGATGGAAACGCCGAGCAGGGGTCCGAGCGACTGCGGATCGCGCCTCACTTCGCGGATCGACAAGGTGCCGCTGAACCGGCGGCCGCTGATAGCGCGGTCGGCGGAAATGTCGATACCGGCCGATCGCCGCAGGTCGGCGAGCACATTGTCCAGCGGCTCGTCGAGATAGACAAGCTGGCCGCTCTCAAAGGAGCCGACCGACGAGACGTCCGCGGGTGTCGCCTTCAGCGTCTTCGCGCCGTCCTCCGTGTCGAGGCGCTGGCCCGCCGCGATCTTGAGCCGGGCGCCCGCGGGATCCGCCAGGACCGCGCCCTCGCTGACGAGCACGCGCGTATCGCTGCCGTCGCGGGAGACTTCGAAGACGGTGCCGACGTCAACGAGATGCAAGTCGCCGCTCACAAGCTCGACCTTGCCCTGACCCGCATCGCGCAGGCGGAGGAGCACCTGGCCCTGCTCCAGCCGGATCGTGCGGCGATCCCAGCCGACTAGCGCCAGCCTGGTGCCGCCGTTCATGACCAGCTGATCCTGCCCGCCGAACGCGATCGTCCGCATCTCTCCTGCGCCGGTCGAATAGTCGACGAGCGTGAGGCGCGGGACGACGACTGCCGTCGCCGCAGCGACAAAGACCGCGACGCTCGCCGCCAAGGCAAGCCGCCGCTGCCCCAACCGCCGATCGGGCTCTGCCGGCGCCTCCACGGGCACTTCCGAGACCAGCGGGAGCATCTCGGCTTCGCTGTCAGCGAGACCATGATAGGCGTCCGCATGCGCCGGATCAGCCTCGAGCCAGGCCGTGAACTCGTCCCAGCCGTCGAATTCCGGATCGTTGGTCCGGACAAGCCAGTCGAGCGCGGCTTCGCGAAGGTCGGGGGTCTCAATCATTCCGTCTCTTGCCCCCTATGACGGAGTCGAACCGGCTCTTCCTCATCCAGCCTTTGCCTGAGGTGATCGAGCAGCCGGTAGACCATGCGCAAATCGCTCTCGATCGTGCTCGCGCTCAGCCCCATGCTCGCGGCGATCTCGCGCTGCGTGAGTCCCTGAAGCCGATGCTCGCGGAAGATGGACAAGGCGCGCGGCGGAAGCTTGGCGAGCTCGCCCTCGACGAACTCGAGCTTGCGCCGCCCGTCGATCTGGCGCTCGGGGCCGGGATCGTTGGCCGGAGAACCGGGAAGGCGATCGCTGAGCTCCGACCAATCACGCTCGCGGCGCGATTGCTGCG
>DASUVP010000138.1:0-7136 GCA_036378895.1 Sphingomicrobium sp. | reverse complement strand
CCGTCGAACAAGGAGGCGAAGCGCAAGATCGCCGAGGGCGCGGTGCGGCTGAACGACGAGGTCGTGGAGGATGCTGGACTTGTCGTGACGGTAAGCGGCGATGCGGTGAAGCTGAGCCTCGGCCGCAAGAAGCACGGCCTGCTGGTCGCCTAACGACGCTCGACCAGCCGCGCCAGGCGGTCTAGGTCCTTGCCGACGGACCTCTTCACGAACCATCCCATGAAGGAACGTCCGGGCCCCGTGTTCTGGACGGATACTTTCGATCCGCCGCCGGTCGGTTCGATCCGGTAGGTCACGTCCCCGCCCTTCATGGGCCCCTCGACAAAGCTCATCCGCAGCAACCGGGCCGGCTGGAAGTCGACAACTTCAGTCTGCCACGAAAACTTCTTCCCCATAAAGCCGCCGTGCCGAGTGACCCGCGCTCCGGATGCAGTCGGATCGCCTGTCGGCGGATCGACGGACTTAGCACCTCCGATCCATTCGGGGTCGCGGCGGGGATTGAACATGACCGCAGCGACTTGCTCGGGGGTCGCGGAGATCCTTCTGGTTGCGGTGACGTCCATGCGTCGATCGAACGCTCCGGTGGCTCAACCGCTCCGGATCAGTCCGACTGCCTGGTCGCGCTCGAACAGATACAGGCAAATCCGCGCCGCCTGCCCGCGAAGGCCGTCAAGGCCGCCGTCGCGCTCGAGCAGGAGTTGCGCATCGCTCTGCGCGATCGGAGCCAACTCCTGCACCTCTTCGGAAGTCGCCACGCGGAAGGCGACGTCCCCTGACTGGCGCGTGCCGAGGATTTCACCGGGGCCGCGCAGCCGCAGATCCTCCTCGGCTATGCGGAAGCCATCGTTGGTCTCACGCATCAAGGCCAGACGGGCGCGGCCGACCTCGGTCAACATCTGGCCACGCACGAGCAGGCAGGTGCTCTTCCCCTCGCCTCGCCCGACCCGCCCGCGAAGCTGGTGGAGCTGCGCAAGGCCGAACCGCTCCGCACCCTCGACAATCATCAAAGTCGCGTTGGGCACGTCGACGCCGACCTCGATCACGGTCGTGGCGACAAGGACCGCGAGCTCGTTCGACGCGAAGCGCGCCATCACGGCGTCCTTCTCCGGTCCCTTCATCCGTCCGTGGACGAGGCCAACCTTCTGGTCCCCGAACCGCATCCGGAGCACTCGCGCCCGTTCCTCGGCCGCGGCGGCGTCGCTCTTTTCGCTCTCCTCGACGAGCGGGCATACCCAATAGGCCTGACCGCCGTTGGCAAGGTGCCGCCCCAGCCCGTCGGCGATCTCGCCGAGCTTTTCATCGCTGATCACCCGCGTCTCGACCGGCGTTCGTCCGGGAGGCATCTCGTCGATCCGGCTGACGTCCATCTCACCATATTGGGTGAGCGTCAGCGTTCGCGGGATCGGCGTTGCGGTCATTACCAGAAGATGCGGCGGGCGCTCTGCCTTGGAAGCGAGTAAAAGCCGTTGCGACACACCGAAGCGGTGCTGCTCGTCGATCACGGCCAAACCGAGGTTCTTGTACGCGACCTTCTCCTGGAAGATGGCGTGCGTGCCGACAAGGATGTCGATCGAACCGTCGGCCAGGCCCATCAGAACGGATTCGCGTGCCTTGCCCTTCTCCCGGCCGGTGAGGATCGCGACCCGGACGCCGATGCTGTCGAGCTGCTTCAACAAAGTTGCGTGGTGCTGCCGGGAAAGGATCTCGGTCGGCGCGAGCAGCGCCGCTTGAGCGCCGGACTCGATCGCGGTGAGCATCGACATCAATGCGACGAGGGTCTTGCCCGAGCCGACGTCGCCCTGAAGCAATCTCAGCATCGGCGCCGACTGCGCCATGTCGCCACGGATCTCCTCGATCACGCGCCGCTGCGCGGCGGTGAGCTGGTACGGCAGCTTGAGCTTTCCGATTAAACGCCCATCGCCCGCAAGCGGCACTCCCCGATTCCGCCGGGAAGCCTGCCGGAGCACAAGCAATGCAAGCTGGTTGGCGAAGACCTCATCATAGGCGAGCCGACGGCGCGGATCCCCGGTGCCGGGATCGCGATGCGCCTCGGCGATCGCCGAACGCCACGCCCGCCACGCCTCCTTCGCCAGAAGACCTGGCTCGATCCATTCCGGAAGCTCGGGCATCCGCTCCAGAGCGCTGACCGCCAGCTCCCTCAGCCTCTTGTTCGTCAGTCCCTCGGTAAGGCCGTAGACCGGTTCCCGGATCGACAACTCGGAACCCTTGTCGGCCGGCAGGACCTCTGGATGGATGATCTGCCATTCGTCGCCATAGGCTTCGAGCTTGCCCGCGACGGTTCGCTTTTCGCCGATCGGCAGGCTCTTCTTCGCCCAGCCCGGATTGTTGAAATAGATGAGGCTGACGGTGTTGCCGTCGGCATCGGATGCGAACACCCGCATCGGACCCCGTCCCGACCGCGGTTCGCGCGTCTGAAACGGCGTCAGGTCGAGTATGACATTGCAGCCGAGCAGGTTCGCGCTTGCGGCCCTGGCCCTGACCCGTTCAATGACGCCCGTCGGCAAGTGGTAGAGCAGATCGACGACCCGACTGACGTCGAGACGCTTGAGCAGCTTCGCAACCTGCGGACCCACGCCCGGCAGAGTCTCCACCTCGGCGAAAAGCGGGTTGAGGATGTCGGGCCGCATCGCGCCGCAAATTGCAGGCTGGCCGGGCCGCGCACAAGCGCTTCAACTTCCCTTTGAGCGAAATGGGTTGCCCGTGGTATCGAGCGGGCGGGTGGAGGTTGCTCAAAGGGGAGAGCAACTTCATGAGTATCGTAGCTTACGCCTTCGTCGCGCTTCTAGCGGGACAAGCCGCCGAACCAGCGCCTGCCACTCCACCGGCTCCTGTCGCCGCTGAGCCGACCCTGGACCAAGTGCGGGCCGCAACCGAGCGCTTTCGCGACGTCAAGGTCGCGCTCGCCGAAGGCTATATTCGCGATCCGATGGACCATTGCGTGGTTGCGCCGGATATCGGGCGTCCCGCCTCCGACGGCGCAATGGGCGTTCACTACATCCGCATGGACTTGCTCGGAGTCAGCGGACCGCCCAACCCGCGCGTCAGTGGCTCAGGCACCCACACCGACTTCAACAAGCCGGCGATCCTTCTCTACGAACCGAAAGAGGACGGCTCTCTGGAACTCGTCGGGGTCGAAAACCTCGTTTTCAAGGAAGCATGGAAGGCCGCCGGGAACATGCAGCCGCCGACCTATCAGGGCGTCGCCTGGAACTCGATGGAGGACGATCCAGCAACGCCGATCGACGAAGGGCATCTGTTCGTGCCTCACTACGACCGGCACGTCTGGCTGTACCGGGAGAACCCGAAAGGCATCTACGAGCAGTTCAACGCCAACGTGAGCTGCGCGGCTCACAAGCCCGCAGAGGTGCACAAAGCCGCAGTGCAAGCCGAAAGCGAGGAGTCGCACAAACATTAGCGACGCCTTCCTTTAGGCGCGCTTCGCTCCTATCTGGCGATCATGCTTCCAGAGGAGGAATTGCGACGCCTGCACTGGCGTGCGCACCATCGCGGCACGCGCGAGGCTGACATGCTGATCGGCGGCTTCTTCGACGCGCATTACGCGTCGTGGGATGAGGCTGACCGCGAGCTCTTCGACCGCCTGCTCGAGGAGCAGGATGTGGACATCATGGCCTGGGCCGTAGGAACCGCCGAGCCGCCGGAGCGCTTCGCAGGTCCCATGATCGAAGCTTTGAAGCGCCTGGATTACGTCCGGGTCGCGCGATGACGGACACCCTCCAGCGCGTCCTGCGCGCCAAGCAACCGCTGACGCTTGCCGGAGTGCCTTCCGGCTTCCTGCCCTGGCTGGCCGCCGACCTTGCCCGAGCGGCACATGGTTTGTCCAAAGGTGGCCGCGCGGTCTTGATCGCGTCGGATGAGGCGGCTTTGCGGGCGCTGGCAGAGACCGTGCCGCTGTTCGCGCCGGAGGTCGAGGTGCTCACTTTGCCCTCGTGGGACTGCCTGCCCTACGACCGCACTTCGCCGGCCCTGAGGGTCATGGCGGAGCGACTGGCCACGCTCAACGCTCTGCAGGCCAAGGCGACCAAGCCCCAGCTTCTGATCGTAACCGAAAATGCAGCGACGCAGCGGCTGCTGACGCCCTTCCGGATCCGGCAATTGACGAGCCGCATCGAGGAAGGTGCTCGGACCGATCGCAACAAGCTGACCGAACAGCTCACCGCCCTCGGTTACGAACGCGTGGAGTCCGTGGCGGAGCATGGCGAATATGCGGTCCGCGGTTCGCTGATCGATCTATTCCCCGCCGGAGAGCCATTGGCATTCCGCCTCGATTTCTTCGGCGACGAGATCGAGACCTTGCGTCGCTTCGATCCCGCCGACCAGCGCTCGACCGACCGCGCCGAGGCCTTCACTTTGATGCCGGCGTCGGAAGCCTTGCTCGACGAGGACAGCATCAAGCGCTTCCGTTCGCGCTACCGCGAGACGTTCGGCGCAACCGCGACTGGCGACCCGCTCTACGAGGCGGTGTCCGACGGACGGCGGATGAGCGGCATGGAGCATTGGCTGCCTTTATTCGAAGAGCGTCTGACCACCCTGTTCGATCATCTCGGTGAAGATGATCTCATCGTCCGAGACGGAGGCGTCGACCAGGCGCTTGCGGCCCGCCGCGAGTCGATCGACGATTATTACGGCAATCGGAAGAAGACTCTTTCGGGCGAGGCCGGGAGCTACCGTCCGCTCGAGCCCTCCACCCTCTACCTGACCGAAGAAGAGTGGAACGCGGCGGTCGCCGATCGCCCGATCCACCTCGCCTCGCAATTCCCGGAGCCGGAGAGCGAGCGCATCGTCAGCTTCGGGGTCGAGCCGGCGCGCGACTTCACGCCCGAGCGAACCCAGCAATCGAACATCTACGAAGCCGTCGCCGATCATGTCGGCAAGCTTCGGAAGAGCGGGCACAAGGTCGTGCTCGCCAGCTACAGCGTCGGGGCGCGTGAGCGCCTGTCGGGACTGCTCCACGACCACGGGCTGAAGTCACAGAAGCTGGCGGAAAGCTGGCAGGAAGCGCTGGGCAGCAAGACGCAGCCGGCGCTGATGGTCCTGCCCCTCGACCACGGCTTCACCGCGCCGGACGTCGCCGTCCTTACCGAGCAGGACATGCTCGGCGACCGCCTCGTCCGCCGCCGAAAGAAGCGCAAGGGCGCAGCCGCCTTCCTTTCCGAGCTTGCGACGCTGACGCCGGGCGACCTCGTCGTTCACAACGACCATGGCATCGGGCGCTACGAAGGACTGACCTCGATAATGGTCGGCAAGGCGCCGCACGACTGCGTGGCCCTGGAATATAACGGCGGAAACAAGCTCTACGTCCCGGTCGAGAACATCGACCTGCTGACCCGGTACGGCAACGAGAGTGACGGCGTCGCGCTCGATCGGCTGGGTGGCGAAGCCTGGCAACGGCGCAAGTCGCGGATGAAGGAGCGGATTCGCGAGATCGCGGGCGAGCTTATCAAGACCGCTGCGATCCGCGCGACTCGCCCCGGAACCGTCATCGAGCCGGACAGCGCCTATCCGCAGTTCGTCGACCGCTTCCCCTATGAAGAAACGGACGACCAGGACCGGGCGATCGAGGACGTCCTCGCCGACCTCGAGTCCGGCAAGCCGATGGACCGGCTGGTCTGCGGCGACGTCGGGTTCGGGAAAACGGAAGTAGCGCTGCGCGCCGCATTCGTTGCGGCGATGTCAGGGATGCAGGTGGCCATCATCGCGCCGACGACTTTGCTCGCACGCCAGCATTACCGGAATTTCACGGAGCGGCTCGAAGGATTTCCGATCCGGATCGGCCGCCTGTCACGGCTCGTTCCTGCAGCCGAAGCGAAGAAGACCCGAGAGGACCTGGAAAAGGGCCAGGTCGACATATTGATCGGCACCCACGCGATCCTCGGGAAGAACGTCAAATTGAAGAAGTTGGGACTCGTCATTGTCGACGAGGAGCAGCATTTCGGCGTGACCCACAAGGAGCGACTGAAGGCGCTGAAGAGCGACGTCCACGTCCTCACCCTCACCGCCACGCCGATTCCGCGCACGCTGCAGATGGCGATGAGCGGCCTTCGCGAGCTTAGCGTGATCCAGACCCCGCCGGTCGATCGCCTCGCCGTGCGAACCTATGTCACTCCGTGGGACCCGGTCGTCGTTCGCGAGGCGCTGCTGCGCGAACATTATCGCGGCGGACAGAGCTTCTTCGTCGTTCCGCGCATTGCCGATTTGCCCGACGTCGAGGAATGGTTGCGCGAGGAAGTGCCGGAGGTGAAATCGGTCACCGCTCACGGCCAAATGGCGCCGACCGAGGTCGAGGAGCGGATGAGCGCCTTCTATGACCGCAAGTATGACGTGCTCCTGTCGACCACCATCGTCGAGAGCGGGCTCGACATACCGAGCGCCAATACCTTGATCGTCCACCGTGCCGACCGCTTCGGTCTCGCCCAGCTCTACCAGCTCCGCGGCCGCGTCGGACGGTCGAAGGTGCGCGCCTATGCCTACCTGACGACGCCCGCCGACCGCTCCATCACCGAAACCGCCGAAAAAAGGCTCCAGGTGCTGGCCAATCTCGACAGCCTCGGGGCGGGATTCCAGCTCGCCAGCCACGATCTCGATATTCGTGGCGCCGGCAACCTCCTCGGTGACGAGCAGTCGGGCCATATCAAGGAAGTCGGATTCGAGCTGTACCAGTCGATGCTCGAAGATGCGATCGTCGAGCAGAAAGCCGGCGGCGTCCCCCGGCCCGAGGAGTTCACGCCGCAGATCAGCGTCGATGCGCCGATCCTCATTCCCGAAACCTATGTCCCCGACCTCGATCTTCGCATGGGCCTGTACCGCAGGCTCGGCGAGCTGGACGACAAACAGGGCGTGGAGGCCTTCGCCGCCGAGCTGATCGACCGGTTCGGAAAGCTTCCGGACGAAACGCAGAACCTGCTCAAGATCGTCGAGACCAAGCTCAACGCGAAGAAGGCGATGATCGCCAAGCTCGACGTGGGGCCGAAGGGCGCGCTTGTGACATTCGCCGAGAGCGGCTTCCCGGATCTCGGCGGGCTGCTGGGCTACATCGATCGGCTGAAGGGAACCGCGAAGCTCCGTCCGGACAGCAAGCTGGTCGTCACGCGCGATTG
>DASUVP010000137.1:0-2001 GCA_036378895.1 Sphingomicrobium sp. | reverse complement strand
GATTTGGGTGATTTCCTTGTCGGGATGCTGCTCGCCGGCATTGTTGACGAGGATGTCGAGCCGGCCGAGCTCGTCGACTGTCTGCCTCACGGCGCGCTCGCAGAAGTCTTTGTCGCCAAGGTCGCCCGCAATGAGGATGGCCTTGCGGCCCTCCTTCTCGACGATTTCCTTGGTCTTCTTCGCGTCGTCATGTTCGCAAAGGTAGAGGATCGCGACGTTCGCGCCCTCGCGTGCGAAGAGTGCCGCGACCGCGCGGCCGATGCCGCTGTCGGCACCGGTGATCAGCGCCACCTTGTCCTTCAGCCGGTCCGATCCCGGATAGCGCGGCTCCCAGTCCGGCTTGGGCTCGAGCTTGCTTTCGTGGCCGGGAAGCTGGTCCTCATGGATCATCGGTTCCACGACGTCGGACATTGGTCAGCCCCGAAGCGCCGACGCCGGCAATTTCTCCGGCTGGTCCTGCGAAGCGGTCGCGGCCGAGTGCGTCGTGCGGCATTGCGCCACGAGCGTCGGGAAGTCGAAGTCGCTGTTGGCGATCAAAGCTTGCTGCGTCCCCGCGTTGCAAGCCTTTTGCGACGCATAATGGGTCGGAACTGTGGCCACCGGAGTGCATTGCGTCGAGCCGTCGGCGCAGCCGAGGATGGCGATCACGTAATAGACTGGTTCCATTTGGAAAAACCCGCTTCGAGACTATCCCGCACAACCGTCGGATGAAGCTGCGGTTCCGCTTGTTTCGCGGGCGTCATTTGCGGCGCGTCGATCGCGCACTTACCTAAAGCGGCGATGGCGTCGGCGGTGGAACAACAGGGCAAGTCGGGCGGGGGCGTTCAAACGCTTCTACGCTTCCTGCCGATGCTTTGGCCGAAGGGCGAAGGCGAGCTGAAAATCAGGGTGGTCGCGGCGCTCTTGCTCGTCTTCGTCGGCAAGGCCGTCGTTCTCGCCATGCCCTTCGCCTACAAAGCGGTGATCGACCGCATGTCGGGCCCGGTCGTCGCGTTCGGCGTCGTCGCCGCCTTGGTCGCGGCTTATGCGACCGCCCGCTTCGCCGGGGTCCTCGCCGACAACCTCCGCAATGCGGTATTCGAAAAGGTCGGCCAGCACGCGGCGCGGCGGCTGGCGGGCCGCGTGTTCCGACACATCCACGATCTTTCGCTGCGCTTCCATCTCGAGCGGCGCACCGGGTCGCTCACCAAGATCGTCGAGCGCGGGACGAAGAGCATCGACATGATGCTCTATTTCCTCCTGTTCAACATCGCCCCGACGGTGATCGAGCTGATCGCCATCTGCGCCATCTTCTTCGTCAAGTTCGGTCCCGGGCTAGTCGCCGCGACGCTGGCAATGGTCGCCGTCTACATCGCCTTCACGCGCAAGGTCACCGACTGGCGCGCGCAGATCCAGCGTGACATGAACGAGGTCGACAACCGGGCGATCGGCCGGGCCGTCGACAGCCTGCTCAACTATGAGACCGTCAAATATTTCGGTGCCGAGGAGCGCGAGGCGAAGCGCTACGACGAGGCTATCGGCGCCTTCGCCAAGGCCGCCGTTCGCAACGAGACCTCGCTCGCCTGGCTCAATATCGGCCAGTCGCTGATCACCAATTTGATGATGGCCGGCGCGATGATCTTCACCGTCTGGGGCTGGAGCAAGGGTCGCTTCACCCCGGGCGACGTCGTGCTCGTCAACGCGCTGCTGATGCAGCTCTTCCGCCCGCTCGATATGCTGGGCTGGGTCTATCGATCGATCCGGCAGGGCCTCATCGACATGGAAGCGATGTTCGACCTGCTCGACACGCCTACCGAAGTAACGGACAGGCCAAACGCCCCGGCGCTTGAGGTGAAGAGCGGCCACGTCCGCTTCGACAACGTCCATTTCGGCTACGAGCCCGGCCGCGAGATCCTCAAAGGGGTCACTCTCGACATTCCGGCCGGCTCCAGCCTCGCGGTCGTCGGCCCGTCCGGCGCGGGCAAGTCGACGCTGGCGCGGCTAATGTACCGCTTCTACGAC
>DASUVP010000136.1:0-13937 GCA_036378895.1 Sphingomicrobium sp. | reverse complement strand
GCCGGACAGGATGGCCTCGGCATTGTCGGCGGCCAGCCTTTGCTTGAGCGCGGCGACATCCACGTGCGGGTTGAGCGCGCGAACGAAGCCGGCGGCGAGCTCCGCCTTGGAGTGCCCGACCTGGTCGTCACGGAAGATCGGCTGCCGCTGCAAGTTGGTGCGGTCGACGACGTCATCGTCGACGATCGTCAATTTGCCGATGCCAGCTCCCGCGAGGGCGGGGATTACCGCACTGCCGATGCCCCCCGCGCCGACGATCGCCACGCTCGCCGCCTTGAGCTTCCGCTGACCGACTCCGCCGAGCTGCGGCAGGACGATGTGCCGGGCGTAGCGCTCCAGCTCCTCGTCGCTGAGATCGCTCACCGTCCGGTGCTTCCGAACCCCCCAATGCCGCGGGCCGTCTCTTCGAGCTCGTGGACCTCGGTGAAATGCGCGCGGAGGACCGGGGTAGCCACCAACTGTGCGATCCGCTCGCCGCGCTTCACCTCGAACGGCTCGTCGCCGAGATTGGCGAGGATGACTTTCACCTCGCCGCGATAGTCGCTGTCGATCGTCCCGGGCGTGTTGAGGCAGGTGATCCCATGCTTGAGCGCAAGACCCGAACGCGGCCGGACCTGCACCTCATTTCCGTGCGGGATCTCGATCGCGAAACCCGTTGCGACGGCATGGCGCGTTCCGGGCTCCAGCGTGAGGTCTTCAGCGGAGACGACGTCGAGCCCGGCGGCATGCTCGGTCGCATATTGAGGCAGCGGCAGGCCCTCGCCGTGCGGCAGGCGCGTAAGCTTGATTTCGATCATGCCTGGGGTCGTGCCCGTGCTTGACCGGCAGGGCAAGAGCCGGCGCGACTAGCCGCTGACCGTGAAGTTTAGATGGCCACGATACCATCCCTCTTCATTACTTCCGTCCGGCCTGTAATCGCCGCTCTGGATCATTTTCAGCAACACGCCGCCGAGAATGCCCTCAGCCTCCGGACAACCAAGCCGGGGCATTACGAGCCGGTTGAGCGATCCGTCGGGATTGAAGTGAGCCGCAAAGGACATGTCGAAGTCCAGCAGGCCCCTGCGAAGACTGACAGAGGTGCACTTACCTTCCTTCGCGATCTCGTGGATGCGAACGATCGCCTTGTTGCTCAGGTGGTCGTTGGACTTCTGCTTCATCAGGGGCAGAAAATTCCAGTTCGCACTGGCAACTTCAACGCTCGGTGGAGCCGAGAGGGCAGGTGCAGGAAGCGAAGTCAAAAGCAATGCGACAGCAAGGATGCGCTTCATTGTCGACCTCCGATCTGGAGACCCGCCATTTAACGGAAATTGACCGTCCCTGTCGATTCGCTGCCTAGCCTTTGAGCGATCTTTTCGACGAGCCGACGAGCGACCTCCTCCTTGCTGTCTTCGGGCCAGTCGTCGATTCCGTCTTCGGTCACCAGATGGACGCGGTTCCGATGGCCGCCCATCACGTCGCCTGAAACGTCGTTGGCGACGATCCAGTCGGCCTTCTTCCCGATCTGCTTGGCGATGGCGTTTTCGACGACGCGGTCGGTCTCGGCAGCGAAGCCGACTACCAAAGTGGGGCGCTGCTCGTGCGAAGCGACCTCCGCCAGGATGTCGCGGGTCGGCGCGAACTTCAATTTCGGCGGCCCATCGCCCTTCTTGAGCTTGGTCGGCGACGCTTCCACTCTCCAGTCGGCGACGGCTGCGACCATGATTGCGCAGTCGGCAGGCAGAGCGGCCATGACGGCCTCCGCCATCTGCTCGGCAGTTTCGACGTTCAAGCGTTCGACGCCCTGGGGTGTCTCGAGCGAGACGGGGCCGGAAATCAACGTGACTCGCGCGCCGGCCAATGCTGCGGCAGCCGCGATCGCGAAACCCTGGCGACCCGACGAGCGGTTGGCGATCACGCGCACCGGATCGATCGGCTCGTGGGTCGGACCGGCCGTGACCAGGATGTGTTTGCCGCGAAGCGTCACGCCGCTCCGAGGAAGCCGTTCTTGGTCAGGAAATCGACGATTGCCTGCGGCTCGGGAAGGCGTCCCGGCCCGAACTCACCGCAGGCCATCTCACCCTCGTCCGGATCGATCACGGTCACGCCGTCGGCCTTGAGTTGCGCGACGTTCCGGTCCGTCGCCGGATGTTGCCACATGCGGACGTTCATCGCCGGGGCCACCACCACCTTTTTATCAGTTGCGAGGAGCAGGGTGGTTGCCAGGTCGTCGGCAATGCCGGCGGCCATCTTTGCGAGCAGGTCCGCGGTCGCCGGGCATACAAAGACGAAGTCCGCCGATCGGCTGAGCTCGATATGGCCCATCTCGACTTCGTCCTTGAGTTCCCAGAGGGACGTATAGACGACGCTTTGCGCAAGCGCGCCGAGTGCCATCGGAGTGACGAAATGCTCACCGCCTTTGGTGACCACGGGCGTGACGCCGTGACCGGCCTTCTTGAGGAGGCGGACGAGCTCAAGTGCCTTGTAGGCTGCAATTCCTCCGCCGACGATCAGCAGTACCCGGGCCATGCAGTCCAAATGCCTCCAAGGCTTACCCAAGTCGAGTGCGCAAAGAAAGCGGGGCCCCGAAGAGCCCCGCTTCCTTACTCCGCTGTCGCGGATTCAGCTGCGGCTGCGCGAGCCGGAGCGGCCTCCGCCGGTGCCGACTCCAGTATCAGCCGTGCCCGTCTGGTCGGTCGCATCGGCCATTGGCGTCGATCCTACGGTCCTGGCAGCTTCTCCAATGGCCGAACCGCCGCTCCCGAGCGCCGACCCAGCACCGCCGGTGCCCGCCACGGAGGACGTAGTTGTGCCGACTGCGGCGTTGGGGGCCGCACCGAGATCGCTGCTGGATGGCGACGTGCTAACCGATGGGCTGCGGCTCAGGCGGTTGCGGCGCCAGCTGTCGAAGTCGCTATGGAACTGCTGCTCGCGTTCGCGGCAATAGTCATCATAGTCCCTGTCGAGCTCCGACATCTGCCGGTCGCGCCAGCTGCGATAATGATCGTCTTGGCTGCTTCCGAACGTCTGGTTGCCGAAGCCGCCCATCGTTCCGCTCATGGCGCTGCCGTAACCGAACGACTCCTGGTCCCGGTCGCGTTCGCGATCGCGGTTCCAACCGCCGCTCTGACCGCGGTTCGCTTCGCCCCAGCTCTGAGCATGGCCGCCGCGTTCCCACTCGCGATCGCTGCGGCTGGCGCCGTGGCCGCCGTAGCCGCCAGAGCGATCCGGCTGGTTCAAGCGCCAGTCGCCGCCGCGAGAAGAACCGCGCTCGTGCTCACGTCCGAAGCTGCCGCTGGACCGGCCGCCCTGGGCCATTCCACCGAAGCTGCTGCGGGCCTCCATGTCGCTACCCGTGCGGCCATGACCGCCTTCGCGATCGCGGGCCCCAAAGTCACGGTCGGAAGAGCTGCTCCAGCCTCCGCCGGAGCTACGCGACATTCCGCTGCGTCCGTGGTCGCGGTTGGGATCCCAGGACGAACCGCCGGACCAACCGCGAGAGCGGTCGCGGTCGCTCAAACGTCCGGAGCCTTGGTCGTCGTCGCTGAACCATGAACGGACCTCCTCGCCAGCGCGCTCGAAAAAGCCGCGCTCGTCATCGCGTTCACTGGTGCCTTGGCCGCTGGAGCGCCAGCTCGAGCGCTCGCGGTCCTCGTCCCGCCATCGGTCGCGGTTCGTGTCGTCACCATATCGTGCCATTACAGGCCTCCTTTTCCTGGGTTGAATCCGTCTGGAATCGGGGCATTGGGCCCACGTCAGTCCAACGGGCCTTGGATGGGGCCGTTCCGGACGCAGGCGTTGCTTGGCGCAAGCCAGCGTCCTGCCAGCGCATTGCTTCGGAAACAGTGGGAACGAAACGGACAAACGCCTGATTCGTCGCCGGAAAACACCCTCTAGGCGGAAACCAAGATTGCTGCCGCCGTCGCTGCACCGGTAAGTATGGCGACCACCAAGTAGCGCCACCAGTGCGGGCGCTCGATGATGGCGATTTCGGGGAGCGGCGGTGGGGGAGGGGCCGCGCCGAATGGCGGGTAATATTGATCCATCCGCTGGATGAGCTCGGGGATGAGCTTGGCCGCCCGGACCAGCTCGATGAGCCGGTCGGCGTAATAGGTTTCCGGGCCAAGCTCGGCGCGCAGCCAATCGCGAAGGAAGGGCTCGGCGGTCTCCCACATGTTGATGTCAGGATCGAGCGCGGTGGCGACGCCTTCGTTCATCACCATCGACTTCTGCAGGAGCAGCAAATGCGGCTGCGTCGGCATGTCGAAGTCGCGGGTGATCGAGAACAGGCTCTCGAGCATCCGCCCGACGGAGATCTCCTTGACCGGAAGCCCGCGGATCGGCTCGCCGGCGGCGCGCAGAGCGGTCGCGAACTCCTGCACGTTGTGGTGGGGTGGGACGTATTGCGCCTCGAAGTGGATCTCGGCGACGCGGCGATAGTCGCCGGTGATCAGCCCGTAGAGAATTTCGGCCAGCCACATCCGGGCGCGGCGATCGATCCGGCCCATGATCCCGAAGTCGATGGCGGCAATCCGCCCGTCGCTCAGCGCGAACAGGTTCCCGTGGTGCAAGTCGGCATGGAAGAAGCCGTCGACGACCGCCTGGCGCAGAAAGGCGCGGACGAGGATCGCGGCGAGCGCATTGCAATCGTGCCCAGCGGCGATGAGCGCCTCGCGATCGTTGAGCTTGATCCCGTCGAGCCATTCGAGCGTCAGCACCCGGCGGGCTGTCCGCCGCCAGTCGATCTCGGGGACGTAATAGCCGGGCTCGGCGACCATGTTCTCGCGAAGCTCGGAAGCGGACGCCGCCTCGCGCTGGAGGTCGAGCTCGCGCGCTGTCCATTGCTTGAACTGCGCGACCACGAGCCGGGGACGCAGCCGCTGGAGCTCGCCGCCCATCGCTTCGACATGCGCGGCCGCCCATTCGTAGGTTTCGATCGCCTCCATGAGCTCGTCCTCGATGCCCGGGCGAAGGACTTTCACGGCCACCACGCGACGGTCCGTGGTCACCGCCTTGTGGACCTGGGCGATCGACGCCGCACCGATCGGCACGGGATCGAAGCTCTCGTACAATTGCTCCAGCGGCGCGCCGAAGGAGGATTCGATGACCTTGCGGATCGCCGGCAGCGGGGCGGGAGGAAGGTCGTCCTGCAGTTGCGACAGGTTCTCGGCCGCGCGCTCCCCGACCAGATCGGGCCGCGTGGACAGCGCCTGGCCGAGCTTGATCGCCGCCGGACCGATTTCCTGGAGTGCGGCGGCATAATCTGGCGTCTGACGATTGCGAACGCCGAGGCTAATAAACCAAATGAGATTGCGAACTTGTGGAGGCGCTAAGGGATCGTCCGTAATCCCGCGCAGTGCGCCGTGGCGAGCCAGCGTCCGCCCCCACTTCAACAGACGCCACAAATGGGTGACGGTAGTCGTCAAATTTTCCACCCGCTGTGGATAGTCACAAGTCCGCCGAGCATAGGTTCAGCAGCGGCCCGGACGAATCCGGCCTCGGTTACCATCGCGCGGAATTTCTCCGGGCGCGGGAAGCGCTGGATCGATTCAACCAGATATTTGTAGCTCGCCTCGTCGTCGGCGATCGCCTTGCCGAGCCGCGGAATGACGTTCTTCGACCAGGCGTGGTACAGCTCAGAGAAGCCGGGCCAGTCGCTGCGCGAGAATTCCATGCAGAAGAAACGCCCACCGCGCTTGAGGACGCGGTGCGCTTCCTTCAGCGCCGACGGAATGTCGGTGACGTTCCGGATGCCGAAGACGATCGTATAGGCGTCGAAGGTCGCGTCGCCGAAGCTCAGCACCTCGGCATTTTCGACCTGCCATTTGAGGCCGGCCAGAGCCCGCTTTTCCGCCCGATCCCGGCCAACCCGAAGCATGTCGGCATTGATGTCGGAAACCAACACCTGCGCACCGCGGGCGGCCATTCGGAAGGCGATGTCGCCCGTGCCCCCCGCCATGTCGAGGATGTGCTCGCCCGCCCGGGGCTTCACGCGGGCCACGAAGCGGTCTTTCCACAGGCGGTGCAGGCCTCCCGACATGAGGTCGTTCATCACATCGTAGCGACGGGCGACCGAGCTGAAGACCGCGCCGACGCGGCGCGTCTTCTCTTCGGGGCTCACGAGCTCCTCGCCGAAATTGACCTTCTCAGACATCGGGCGGGGCTCTAGCGGGCTTGAAGCCCGTCCGCCATATCGCGGCGATGCCGGAGCTGCCCGAAGTCGAAACCACCGTCCGCGGCCTTGAGCGAGTGCTGAAGGGCCGGCGGATCACAAGCGTCGAGGCACGGCGCGCCGACCTGCGGCGGGCGTTCCCCGAAGATCTCGGCCAAAGGCTCACCGGAGCAAAGGTCACCGGCCTCGGCCGCCGGGCGAAGTACGGCCTGATCCACACGGATCGCGACGACACGATGATCTTCCACCTCGGAATGACGGGGAGCTGGCGGATCGACCACTCGAAGCTCGAGAAGCACGACCATCTGCTGCTCGAGACCGATGAGGGCAAGCGGCTTGCGCTCAACGATCCACGGCGATTCGGCTCGGTCGATCTCGTAGCAACAAATGAGCTGGACGAGTGGCCGGCGTTCGAGGCTCTGGGGCCGGAGCCGTTCGACCTGGACGCCCGGGAGCTTCAGCGCCGGCTTCGCGGACGGACCGCGGCGATCAAATTGCTCCTGGGCGACCAGCGGATCGTCGCCGGCCTCGGTAACATCTACGTCTGCGAGGCACTCTACCGGGCGGGAATTCATCCGAAGGGGGCGGGTGGCTCGGTATCGCTCGACCGGCTGAAGCGCCTAGTAACGGCGATCCGTGAAGTCCTCACCGAGGCTATCGAAGCCGGTGGATCGACGCTCCGCGACTTCTTCAGTCCCGATGGCGAGCTTGGCTATTTCTCCAAGACATTCTTTGTGTACGACCGCGAAGGAAAGCCTTGCAGATGCGGCGGGACGGTCAGGCGAATCGTGCAGGGCGGCCGGTCAACCTTCTATTGCCCGGCCTGCCAGCGCTGAGGTTGACGATTCGGGCCTCTCCCGTTAGGGGAGCGCGCATATCGGCGCGGCCTCTTGGCTACGCGCCGCTTTTTCATTGAGCCACAGGGTTTTAGAGGGACATTCATGGCGAACACGCCGCAAGCCAAGAAGCGCATCCGCCGCAACGCCCGGCGCGAGCTGGTCAACCACAGCCGGGTCAGCCGCATCCGGACCTTCATCAAGGCCGTCGAGTCGGCGGTTGCCGCCGGTCGCAAGGACGAGGCCGCGGACGCTCTGCGCAAGGCTCAGCCGGAAATCGCCCGCGGAGTCGCCCGCGGCGTGATGCACAAGAACACCGCCTCGCGGAAGTTCTCGCGGCTTGCCAAGCGAGTCGCCGCGCTCGGTTAAAGCTGCTGCTAGTCCCGCTTCGAAACGGGCCGTCGGCGTTGCCGGCGGCCCTTCGTTTTTGTGCCGTAAAAAAAATGCAGCAATTCCCGCGATTCGCGCAATCGTTAACGGGAAAGTAACCATCAAAAGGGCTGTTTTCAGCCATTTCTGGTCAGAATCGACGCGTTTGCGCTGTCAAGGCTGATTATTTCATTCTTGTGAAAAAACGCGCTTGAATCACTGGCTGTAGGCTTCCAAAACGACCTTTCCGGCCGCGACTCTGCGCCGGGGGGCAAGAGAGAAAAGCAGCCGTGGGCGCCCGACTCGCGTCGGTCGCAGGGTACCTTTTTGTCTCTTGCATTTGAGGATGTCTGAGGAGGCGCGCGGCTAGTGCAGGGGCAAAGTTCGGAGGCATTCCAGGATCGGATTGACGGGCAGGTCGCCGCACCGCTCGAGGCCGCCTGGGACTCGATCCGGACGGGGCTCCGCCGCGATCTCGGCGCCCGCACCTTCGACGGCTGGCTGAAGCCGGCGGCCCTCGGTAATTTCGATCCGGAGAGCGGCGCGCTCGACGTCGTGATGCCGAGCCAGTTCATGGCCGACTGGGTTCGCTCGCATTTCGGCGATCGACTCGCGCTCGCGTGGAAGACGACGCTTCCGCTGGTGCGCGAAGTCCGCGTGATCGCCACCGCCGACGGACCAAGGCCGACTCCGCTGCTGATCCTCGAAGAAACGCCCGAGCCGACTGCGCGCGGACGTGATCCGTCGGCACCGAACTTCGATCCGCGCTACCGCTTCGAGACCTTCGTGATCGGCAAGGCGAACGAGGTCGCTGCAACCGCGGCCAGGACGCTCGCCACCGCCAAGTCGGTCAGCTTCAACCCGCTCTTCATCCATGGTGGTACGGGCCGCGGCAAGACGCACCTGTTGCACGCGATCGGCCACGCCTTTCTGGCGCAGAACCGTTCGGCCCGAGTCGTGTCGATGTCGGCCGAAAAGTTCATGGTCGAGTTCATCCGTGCGCTGAAGGAGAACGACACGATCGGCTTCAAGCAACGGCTGCGGAATGCGGACCTGCTGCTGATCGACGACGTCCAGTTCATTGCCGGCAAGGATTCGACGCAGGAAGAATTCTTCCACACGATGAACGAGATCATCACTGCCGGGCGGCGGCTGGTGATCACGTCGGACCGGGCCCCGCAGGACCTGGACGGTATCGCTCCGCGCATCCTGTCTCGCCTGTCCTGGGGCCTCGTCGCCGACATCAATGCGGCCGACTTCGAGCTGCGCTTCAACATCATCGAGACCAAGCTCGCCGCGCTTCCCGCCGTCGACATGTCGCGGAACGTGGTCGAATTCCTCGCGCGCCGGGTGACCTCGAGCATCCGAGAGCTTGAAGGCGCTCTCAACCGCATCGCCGCTTACGCGATGATGACGGGCCGCACGATCGACGTCGCCTTCGTCGAAGAGGTCCTCGCCAACGTCCTTCGCGCCAACCAGCGCCGGATCACGATCGACGAGATCCAGGCGCAGGTCGCCGAGCATTATCGCATCCGCAAGGCGGAGATGACCTCGGCGCGCCGCGCCCGCGAGGTCGCACGTCCGCGCCAGGTCGCGATGTATTTGTCCAAGCAGCTCACGCCCAAGTCGCTTCCGGATATCGGACGGCGCTTCGGCGGCCGCGACCATACGACGGTGATCCACGCCGTCCGGCAGATCGAGAAGCTTCGCGCCAGCGACGCGGAGCTGGATGCCGACATTCGCCTGCTGACTCGCCAGCTCGAGGGGTGAGGCACCCAGCCATGACGGGGGCATTGCGAGTACTGGAACCGCCGGCGTAGCCGGGAGGGGAGACATTCCGGGGAGGGGGGTTTTCGGTCGCCCCAACGGCCGAAGAACAGGCCCGGCCGGAGCGATCCGGCCGGGTCTTTTCTTGTCCCGTGTTAACCGGTTAACTTCGTCGCATGGGGGAAGATAAGCACGACGGTCTCGCCATACCGGGCCAAATCGTGCTCGCCCATGAGCCGCCATTCACCATCGGCCGGTTGCGTGTCGAGCCTTCAACCCGCCAGGTCGTATCCGACGGGTCGAGCGAAACTCTCGAGCCCCGGGTCATGCAAGTGCTCGTGGCGCTCGGCCGGGCGAACGGCGGCATCGTTACCCGCGATGAGCTGATCGACTGGTGCTGGGGTGGCCGCATTGTCGGCGAGGATGCGATCAACCGGGCGATCTTCCGGCTGCGCCAGGTCGCTGCCGAGATCGGCGACGGTAGCTTCGGCGTGGAGACCATCACCAAGGTGGGGTACCGCCTGGTTGCCCCCCCGACGCCATCGACGCCCGTGGGCCTGCCGGATGCGCCTACCGCCAAGGCGTCGGCAAGCCGGCGGGACGTGATCCTGGCTGCCGGCGCTTCCGCCATCGGATTGGCCGGAGCCGGCTTCTTCTGGCAAAGGCCGTGGAGCCACCGTCCCGACCCGGAAGCGCTCGACCTGGTTCGGCGCGGCGACCTGGCGCAGCGCGCCAGCAGGCCCGATCAAACCCGGCAATCGGTAGCCTACTTCGAACGCGCCGTGCGCATTGACCCCAAATATGGCGCGGCCTGGGGTGCGCTTGCGCTGGCGTACACGCACAGCCTCGACGGCTTCAGCGAGGCACAGCTGGCGAGCTTGCCGGGCAGGATCCGCTCGGCCGCGAGGCGGGCGCTCGAACTGGAACCCGACAATGCCGATGCGCAGCTGGCACTTGCCTGCATCACGCCCTACTTCCGCAATTGGTCGCGGATGGAGCCGGAACTCCGCCGGATTCGCGACCGATATCCCGACCATTGGCTGGCCAACGGCAGGCTCGCGATCCTCTACTACCAGGTCGGGCGGTTGACCGACGGAGCGGCGCTCCACCTCCGGGTCATCGAAATGGAGCCGATGATTCCCGGACCCTACGCCTTCGCGGCCACGGCACTCTCGATGCTGGGCCGCGTCCAGGAAGCCGATTCGCTGCTCAAGGAGGCCGCGGACCGCTGGCCCGCCAATCCTCTCCTCTGGTTCGCGAGATTCGACCATCTGCTGTTTTCGGGACGGCCCGGGTCGGCTGCGGCACTGATCATGGATCCCGAAGCCCGGCCCTCCGGGATGAGCGATGCTCAAACCGAGCCTATCCTTAGGCTGGCTCGCGCGGCCGAGCATCGGCGTCCGGGCGACGTCGCATCCGTGATCGACAATCTGACGGGCATGGCGCGGTATGACGTGGGATTCATTGCTTCCGCCGCACCGCTGTTCGCCTTGCTCGGCAGGCCCGACCTGACCTTCGCGAGCCTCGACCGCTACCTGCTGAATCGTGGGCCGTTCGGACAATCATCGCCGATCGGGCCGTACACACGGCGTTACACCAGTCCTCTTTTCTCGACGCCCATGGCCTCAGTCCGCGGCGATCCGCGCTTTCACAAGTTGACTTCCGCGATCGGACTCGACGCTTATTGGAAATCCCTCGGAACGGTGCCGCCCTACGCGCGCAGCTAACGAGAACCGAAATCAGGCGTTCGCCGGTAAATCATCAGATACGGGTCCTATCGGAACCGAGACGGAATCGCCCATCCTGCCTGCCGCATGAAGCAGAGACTGGGAGGCAGTAATGCGGTTCTTGTTCAAGGCGGCTGCGGCGTTCGCACTGCTTGCATCGGCGACGGCGGCTCCAGCCACGGTCGTGGATCCAGCCGACGATTTCCTCTCCACTTACACAGGCCCCCCGAATGGGGATGTCGACATATTGAGCGGCGACGTTGCGTTCGACGGAACGTCCTTCTTCCTGAATGCAATGATGGATGGCACGATCGGAACGACGCCCGGGACCCTTTTCGTGTGGGGCATAAACCGAGGGTCAGGGACGCCACGGCTGACCTTCGGAAGCCCGAGCGTCGGGGCAGGCATCCTGTTCGACGCGGTGATCGTCATGTTCCCAGACGGCACGCTTCGCGTTGTCACGATCCCGCTCGCCGGGGCGCCAACGATCAGCATGATGGCGGGTGGAACCACGATCGCCGGCGACAGCCTGTCCGCCACGGTGCCGCTTGCTCTACTCGGCTCGATGGGCTTCGCGCCGGAAGACTATGTGTTCAACTTCTGGTCGCGCACTCGAGTCAATCCCGCTCTGGACGGCACGAACGCCGAGATCGCGGATTTCCTGGCCAGCCCGCAGCAAGCCCGCGCCGTTCCCGAACCGGCAACCTGGCTGACCCTGTTGCTGGGCTTTGGGATCATCGGGACCGTTATGCGCAAAGCGCGGAAGGCAATGCCGCTCGCGCAAGCAGCTTAGCCAAAAAAGGCCCGCCTGGACGTGCCGGGCGGGCCTTGGCTTTGAGTATCTAACTTGTTCAGGTTCGCTTCCGTCCCGGGACGGTGATCTTCACCGTCTTGCCGTTCTCGCCCGGGAAGTTGGTGAACATCGCCTCGATCAGGTTCGGGACGAGCGTACCGAGCTCGTCGGTCTGCGAGCGGGCGACGGCGCGGCCGTCGAACAACGGCTGGTTGTCGACCCGGCGCACGATGTCGAGGTCGAGCTGGCTCTTGTAGACCGTATACTCGCGGATCGGATCGCCGCCGAAGCCGGAGTAGGGCGAGTTATACCAGAACGGATCGTCCCAGCCCCAGTAGAAGGGCGAGCGGAAGCCGCCATAGCCGTAGCGCGACCAATAGGGCCGGCCGAAGTAGCCGCCGTAGAAGGGGTCATAATAGCCCCGATAGAAGGGGCTGTAGTAGCGCGACCGGGCGAACGGATCGACGCTCACCTCCTGAGTGCCTCCGTCCACGCCGTAGCCGACCTTGATCAGCATGTCGGCGGCGGCGGTGCTTGCCGCCTGTTGGTAGCCGCGCGCAGCCATCTGCTGCGAGACCAGCGCCGCATAACGGTTGAACTCGAGCCCCGGCTGGACGCCCTGTGCCGGAACGACGTAGAAGCTCTGTCCCTGCGGAATAGCGACAGAATAACGCGTGACCTTCGTCGGCAGGCTTGCCGCGCAGCCGGACACGCCAATTGCCGCAACGCCCAGCAAGGCGGCGGCCGCGAGCTTGTGAATACGCATGATATACCTCGATTCCCGAAAACCCTTTGGGTTCGGGCCCTTATATCATCTCGGGTGCTGAACTGTCGATGAAGCGAGGCGTAAGCGGGACAGGCCGACCGCGTTGTAGGCCTGCTTCAGGACAGGCGCGCCAAGCTCAGCCGCGCGGCTGGACCCTTCCGCTAATAGTCGATCGAGCTCCGCGGGATCGTTGCGCAACTCCTCGAGCCGCGAGCGGAGCGGGTGGAGCAAGGCGACGAGCGCGTCGGCCAGTGCCGGCTTGAACGCGCCGAAGCCCTGGCCCGCGAAGCGCGCGAGCACCTGCTCCACGCTTTCGTCGGTCACCGCCGCATAGATGCCGACGAGGTTTCGCGCCTCCGGCCGGCTGTCGAGCAGTGCCGGGTCTTCGGGCAGGGGTTCTGGGTCGGTCTTAGCTTTGCGAATCTTCTGCGCGATCTGATCGTTGCTGTCGGTGAGGTTGATCCGGCTCATGTCGGACGGGTCCGACTTCGACATCTTCGCAGCTCCGTCGCGGAGGCTCATGATCCGCGCGGCGGCACCGCTGGGAATGAACGGCTCGGGCGGCACGAACAGCTCGGTCTCATAGTCGGTGTTGAACTTGATCGCGATGTCGCGGGCGAGCTCAAGATGCTGCTTCTGGTCTTCGCCGACCGGAACGTGAGTCGCCCGGTACAGAAGCACGTCGGCGGCCTGGAGCACGGGATAGGTGTAGAGGCCGACACTCGCCCCTTCGCGCGACTTGCCGGACTTGTCCTTGAACTGCGTCATGCGGTTCACCCAGCCGACGCGGGCGGTGCACTGCAGGATCCAGGCTAGCTCGGCGTGGGCGGGGATTGCGCTCTGCTGGAACAGGATCGACCTGCCGGGGTCGATACCGCTTGCGATGAGCGCCGCAGCCATTTCGCGGATGTTCGAGCGCAGCTCTTGCGGGTCGACGTCGATGGTCAGCGCGTGGAGGTCGGCGAGGAAGAAGAGGCATTCCGCCTCGTCCTGCATGCGCACCCAGCGGAGGATCGCGCCGAGCAGATTGCCCAGATGCAGACCCCCGGTGGGTTGGATGCCCGAAACGACGCGCGTGCTCATTCTTCGACCTTCTTGCGGCGCAGGAGGACCAGCAGATCGTCGCGATCCATGCCGCCTGTAATCCATGCCAAAGCGAAATAGACAATCGAACCGGCACCGATGAGCGCGAGCGTGCCAAGAAGGCGCTGGCCCACGGACCCCGCGAAATAGCCCTGCAGCAGGACGCCGACGAGCCAGATGGTGGCGCCCATGGCAAGCGCTGCAAGCAACTGCTTCGCTAGCCGCGCGGCGAGCCAGCCCTCGATCCGGAAATGGCCTCGCGCCGCCAGCAGGAAATAGAGGGCGAGGGCGTTGAGCCATGCCGCGAGCGAGGTCGTTAGCGGAAGAATCGCGATGCCCACGTCATCGATCCAGATGAAGTTGGCGATGACGCCGAGGGCCAGAGTGACGAGCGTGATCACCACCGGGGTCTTCATGTCCTTGCGGGCATAGAAACCGGGAGCGAGGA